>CANPZA010000012.1 GCA_947588915.1 uncultured Clostridia bacterium | reverse complement strand
CAAATACCTTATGAAGTAGAAAAAATATCAGCATAAAAATTACACGATTTTGTGTCCAAAAACTTGACATAGATTCATAAGAGGAAGAAAAGAAGGAGAAATAAAAGGAAAAATGATGCTATTAAAAGAAGCAGTAAAAAATATGTTAGAATCAGGAGAAACAGAAGAAAAAATAATGAAATATATGGGAATAAGTAAAGAAGAATTAGATAAAGTAAAGGGTATGGCATAAATGAAATTTATTATTTATTTGCCAATTTACAATAACTTTGGATTTTTTCATAAGGTTAATTTTTCTTTAGACTGTTTTTCCAATTTTCAAAGGCTTAAAAGTTTTTTATTTCTTTTCTTGAAGAAATAGTAGGGAAAAATGATTTAAACATGACAATAAAGGATAAAAATAATTAAGGAATAATAAATAAATTTATAGAGAATTATTTATTATTCTTTTTTGATTTAATAAAATAAATTTTTAAATATTTACCATAAATTATTGAATGTAAAAAATAAATTATGATAAAATAAAAACGGAGGTAAAAATGAAGAAATTTATTGTTATCATAATAATTTTAATAATTATATTCATAGGAATGATTATATATAAGAACACATCAATAAAAAGTAGTATAACAATACAAGAAATAGAGCAAATAGAAAATTATATAAATCAAATATATCTAGAAAAAGAAATAATAGGAGAGCCAATACCATATTTTGAAAATATAAATCAAGCTGATGAAAAATGGATATGGGAAGTTGTCGAAAAAAATATTGAAGATGATAAAATAACATATGAAAAATTACAAGAAAAAGCTCAAGAAATATTTGGAGAAGACTTTACAAAAAAATTTCCAAAAGAAGGAACAGAATATTTAAAATATAATCAAACAGAAAATATATATGAAATAGAGGAAAATGAAATAGATGAACAAGGAACATTATTTTTAATAAATCAAATAGAAAGAACAAAACAAGGTTATGAAATAGAATTAGTAGAATATTTAGAAGATTATTCACCAATATTAGAGGAAAACTCTGAAAATTATATTATTATAAGAAACTTAGAACAAGAAGAAATAAGTAGAGCCTCTGGTTCAAATCAAGAAGAAGAAATAGATATTGTAAAAAGAAATATAGATAAATTTAGTAAAAAGAAAATTTTATTAAAAGAAAAAGATGGAAAAATTTATATAGGTAAAGTTGGGACAGGCACAACTTTACCCCAGTAAGAGGAAAAAGAAATGTTAAATGAATTAGAAAAGTGTGATATATGTCCACATAATTGTAATATAAATAGGATACAAGGTAAAATAGGTAGATGTAAGAGTTCTGATAAAGTAAGAATTGCTTTATATAGTATTCATAATTTTGAAGAACCATGTATTAGTGGCAAAAGTGGTTCTGGGACTGTATTTTTTTCAAATTGTAATTTAAATTGTGTTTTTTGTCAGAATTATGAAATAAGCCAATTAGGTAAAGGGAAAGATATATCTATAGAAGAATTAGCAGAAATATTTTTAAAGCAACAAGAAAGAGGAGTAGAAAATATAAATTTAGTAACACCGACAAGTTATCCTATTCATATAATAGAAGCACTAAAAATAGCAAAGAAAAATGGACTTAATATTCCGATTATTTATAATACAAATGGTTATGAAAAGGTTGAAACTTTAAGATTATTAGAAGGATTTATAGATGTTTTTTTACCTGATTTAAAGTATGCAGATAATGAATTAGCTTTGAAATTTTCAAAGGTGAATAATTATTTTGATGTTGCAAAAAGTGCAATAAAAGAAATGGTAAGACAAGTAGGAGTACCAAAGTTTAATGAAGATGGAATAATAACAAAAGGAGTAATAGTAAGACATCTAGTTTTACCAAACCAAATTTTGAATAGTAAAAAAGTTTTAAAATGGATTAAGGAAAATTTACCAGAAGACATATATATAAGTATTATGGCACAATATTTTCCCACATATAAAGCAAAAAATGTGGATGAATTAAATAGAAAATTAACAAAAGAAGAGTGGAAAGAAATTGAAAATTACATAGAAAAATTAGATATAAAAAATGGATATGTCCAAGAATTAGGAGAACATGAGGAAGAATATGTACCAAAATGGAGATATTGATAAAAAATTTTTTATGTATAATCTTCAACAATTTTTTTCAATTCTGAAAAATTAGTATCTAAAACAATATATAAGCCAATTAATTCAAAATTTTTTATAGAAGTTTTGGCTTTTGTATATTGTTTTTTCTATATGTTTTTTTATTAAATTACCGATTACATTACGTTTATTATTAAATTTTTTCATCTAAAACCTCCAAAAATCAACAAAAAAATGCAGTAAAGAATAAAAATAAAAAAATTTAAAATTTTTATTGATTTTTTAATAAAATATATATTATTAATGTCTATTAAAAACAAGAAAATAAAAACTTATAAAAATTAATGAATATTTTTTAAAAGCTATTGAAAAAATATAACTAAATGTGATATAAATTATGTGTAAATGTAGTAATAAAATTACATAAACAAAAGAAGGAGGAAAAAATGTACAAACCAAAAGTAAAAATGAAACAAAACAAAATATTAAAAGAAGCAAGAGGAATTACTTTAATAGCTCTTGTCATAACAATCATAGTCTTGTTAATTTTAGCAGGAGTAACAATTGCAACGTTAACAGGAGATGAGGGAATACTAAATCAAGCAGGAAAAGCAGAAAAAACACAAAGAAGAGCAGAAATTGTGGAAAAGATAAAGACAGATATAATATCAAAACAAGTAGAAAACGGAAATGGAAAGATAAGTGAAAAAGAATTAGATGACATATTTACAAAATATGATAATGATTATAATTCAGAAAATCCACAAGTAAAGACAGATGAAAGTGGAAGAAAATATATAGAAACAAAAGATGGATATATTATCTATGAAGATGAAATATATACTATAACAGCAGAGGAAATAAATGAACATATAGGACAAATAGTAGAAGAGTATACAGAGAAACTTGATAAAGTAGGAGCATGGAGAATATTTTATGCAAGTAATGAAGAAATGTTTTTAATATCATCAAATACAATAAAATATAATGATGAAGATGCATTTGGAACTGGTAGTAGTGGAATACCATTAAAAAGAAAAAATGCAAGTGATGAATATGTAGGAGCAACAGATGATGTATTTAAAACAGGTTATGGAGCAAAATATAATGAAACATATAATAGTTTATGGTATGAAAAAGGTATGACAGATCCAGAAAATCGCTCAAAAGCAACAGCATATTTGTGTGATCCAGAAAATTGGACTGCATATGTAAACAAAGGAAAAGGTGCAACATATGCAGTAGGAGGACCAACAAAAGAATTATTTATAGACTCATGGAATGCAAGTATACCACAAACACATGTGCAAGAGGTTTCATTAGAAGCAGGGGATGTAACAGAAGCTGGATATGATGCTACAAAACCAGCTAATTTATATGATAGTGATCTAATAAAAAAGACAATATTACCAAAAACAAAACCAGATGGAGAAGATGGTTTATACAATAATGGGTTTTCATACTGGCTGGCTTCACCTAGTAGTATAGGCACCAACTCTATGTGCCGTGTGTACGGTCGCGGATTTATGAACTACTACAATTATGACTACACCGGCAATGGAGTCCGCCCGTTAGTTTCAATTCCAATAAGAAAAGTCAAAATAGAAAATGGAAAAATAAAAATATAAAATAATTAAAAAATTGTGTAATAAAACCACATTTATGCAATAATAATAACTTAAGAGAAAAAGCAAAGTCATTTTAAATTTCTTTGCTTTTTTTTAATGTTTTCACTTACTGGTTACATATTTTCAAAAATAAATAAATTACACTAGATAAATTAAACACAATGTGATATACTTGTACAAAAGTAATAAAAGGAGGAGCAAAAATGACACAAGCAGATAAAAACTTTATAGAAACATGTAAAGAAATAATAAACAATGGATTTTCTTCAGAAGGTACAAATGTACGTACTAGATGGGAAGATGGACAAGAAGCAAATTATATATCAATTGTAGGAGTAACAAACAAATATGATGTAGGAAAAGAATTTCCAATGATTACATTAAGAAATAATACAAATACAGTAAAAAGAGCAATTGATGAAGTATTGTGGATATGGCAAAAAAAATCAAACAATATAAAGGACTTAAACTCTCATATTTGGGATCAATGGGCAGATAGCAACGGAACAATAGGTAAAGCATATGGATATCAAATGGGTAAAAAATATGAATTTAAAACAAAAGATGGAATTAAAAAAATGGATCAAGTAGACTTTGTTTTATACCTATTACAAAATGATCCATCAAGTAGGCGTATAATGACAAACATATTTAATCACTCAGAACTAAAAGATATGGCATTAGAACCATGTGTATATGGAACACAATGGCTAGTAAAAGAAGGAAAATTACACTTAATTTTAAATCAACGTTCACAAGACATGCTAGCAGCAAATGGATGGAACACTATGCAATATGCAGCACTTTTATGTATGTTTGCACAAATAGCAGGGCTAGAACCAGGAACATTAACACATAATATTGGAGATTGTCACATATATGATAGACATATACCTTTAGTTGAAAAATTATTATCAGCAGAACCAATGGATGTATCACCTAAATTAATAATAAAAAATCCAACTAAGAACTTCTATGAATTTAAAGTAGAAGATTTTGAAATAGAAGGATATGATTATAATAAAGAAGTAAAAATCGGAAAAATTCCAGTGGCAGAATAAAGGAGAAAAAAATGTTAAGTATTATAGTAGCAAAAGCAAAAAATAATATTATAGGAAAAGATAATAAACTAATCTGGAAATTGCCAGAAGATTTAAAAAGATTTAAACAATTAACAACAGGCCATAATATAATCATGGGACGAAAAACCTTTGAGTCATTAGGAAGAGTACTTCCAAATAGAAAACATATTATTTTTAGTCAAAATCCTGAATTTAAAATAAATAATGAAAATGTAAAAATAGTACACTCTATGCTAGAAATACAAGAATATATAGAAGATGAAAATGAAAACTTTGTAATTGGTGGAGCTATGATATATAATTTACTTATGCCATATGTAACTAAAATGTATGTAACACAAATAAATCAGGAATTTGATGGAGATAGTTTCTTTCCAAAAATAGATGAAAAAATTTGGAAAGAAGTAAGTAGACAAAAAGGTATAAAAAATGATGAAAATCCTTTAGATTATGATTATATCATATATGAAAGAAGGTAAATAACTTTATGAAAATAGTTAGTATTACTGGAAAGTCAGGAAGTGGAAAATCAACTTTAGCAAATATGTTATCTAATAAGTGGAATTGTAATATTGTTAACGTAGATAAAATAGGACATATGGCAACTGAAAAAAATGAAAATATTAGAAAATTATGTGATACTTTCGGGAAAGAAATATTATCACAAGACATGAAAATAGACAGAAAAAAATTAGGAGAAATAGTCTTTTCTGATAAAGAAAAAATGGATACATTAACAGAAATTACATGGGGATATATGCAAAATGTTTTAGATAATATATTACAAAAAGAACAAAAAGAAATTATCATTTTAGAGTGGGCTTTACTTCCAATTAGCAAATATTGGGATAAATCTTATATAAAAATACTAATCGAAGCATCAGATGATAATAAAAGAAAAGAAAAAGTAATACAAAGAGATAAAATAACAGAAGAATATTTTAAAAAAAGAGAATCTGGGAGTATTGATTATACTAAATATATATTTGATTATAATTTTACCAATGATTATAAATTAGAAACAATGGAAAAGATAGTAAAAGAAATAAATATATAATATTGGGAGCAAAAAATGGAGTTAAAAATATTAGGAACTCAATCACCAGTTGTCTCAAAAGGACATAATGGTCCAGGAATTCTTATAAAAAGTGGAAAAAATAAAGTTATGCTAGATTGTGGATCAGGTACACATAGCTTATTAAACTTACCTAATGATTTAGAAAATCTATCAGTAATATTAACCAATTTACATTGGGATCATTGTTCAGATATTTTTAACTTACAATATGGTTCATATTGTTACCATAACTTAAAAGTATTAGAAATGCCAATTAATATATATATGCCAGAAATACCTTTTGATATATATAAAATAATTTATAAAGAACCTTCTTATGCAAGATATGAAAGAATAAAAGGAAAAAAAGAATTATCAATTGGAAATATGAAAATTAGTTTTTTAAAAACAGAAAATTCAGTAGATACTTATGCAGTTAAAATTCAAGAAGATGATAAAAATATAGTATATGCACCAGATACATCAAACTTATCAACAGAAAAATTTGTAACTTTTTCAAAAAACGCAGATTTGTTAATTTGTGAATCAGGTTTATTAGAAGAATATAATATTCCAAAAAACAATTCACATTTAACAACATATCAAATAGGAGAATTAGCAAAAATGGCAAATGCAAAAGGACTAATGTTAACACATTTTTGGCATGAAGAAGAACCAGAAAGATATGTAAAAGAAGTAAAAACAGTATTTCCTAAAGTAATAGATGCAAAAGAAGGACAAGTTATAAATATCTTGTCAAAAAATAAAGAAAAAGAAGAAAGATAAAAAGAATAGTAAATATAGCTTTTGGTTAAAATAATTCTTAAATGGAGGAAAGAAAATGTTTAAACCAAAAGCTATTTATTATGAAAAAGAAATAACAAACTATCCATTAGGAAAAGAATTGATGGAAAAATATAAAGATGTACCTAAAGTAGAAATTGAAAACCATAATAACATAGAAGAAATGCGAAAAAATCCAAACACCGAATTTGCAAATATGAAAAAAAATTTAATTATAGGAGTTAGAAAAACACATAAATTTGTAGAAAATCATAAAACATCTGATTATTTAGTACCATATACATCTTCTGGTTGTACAGCTGCATGTATGTACTGTTATTTAGTATGCAATTATAATAAATGTGCATACTTAAGATTATTTGTAAATAGGGAGCAAATGTTAGATAAAATAATAAAAACTTCTGAAAAATCAGAAAAAGAATTAACCTTTGAAATCGGAAGTAATAGTGATTTGATTTTAGAAAATACAATAACAAATAACCTAGTATGGACAATTGAAAATTTTAAAAATACTAAAAAAGGTAAACTCACTTTTCCAACTAAATTTGATATGGTAGATTCTATTTTACCACTAAATCATCATGGAAAAATAACTATTAGGATGAGTGTCAATCCAGAAGAAATAATAAATAAAGTAGAATTTGGCACATCAAGATTAAATGGAAGAATTGAAGCAATAAATAAATTAAAAGAAGCAGGATATAATATAGGTATTTTGATTGCACCTGTTATTCTTGTAGATAATTGGAAAGAACTATATAGCCAGTTAATAAAAGAACTTAATGAAAAATTATCTCCAAAAGTTAAAAAAGAAGCATTTTTTGAAATTATTTTTATGACATATAGTTATATTCACACCAAAATAAATGAAGAAGCTTTTCCAAATGCTATAAAGTTATATAATAAAGATATAATGACAGGAAGAGGCAGAGGTAAATATTGGTATAAAAATAATGCAAGAGGTGAAGCTGAAATCTTTTTAAGAGAACAAATGAACAAATATTTCCATAATAATAAAATTGAGTATATAGTTTAACAAAATATTTATGATAAATACAGAAAAGAAATTGATATAGAATAAACTTTGAAAAGTGTAGAGTAACTTTAAAATAAAAATTGTGATATAAGTAAAGTTTGGATTTTAGGAAAACAGATATTATTATTTAATATTTGTTTTCTTTTTAATTAAAAATTAGATTAAAAATTTAATTAATCATCACTATAAATGTCAACATCTTTGTATTGATCCATATTTACTTGTTCGAGAGAATTTTGAATACAACTTACAATAACATTGTTAAAGCTCATACCTTCCTTTTTAGCTATTTTTCGTAGTGTTTCATTCATTTTTTCTGGAAGTCGAATAGAGATTTTGACATTACTTTTTTTATATTTAGAGATTTCAAACATATTTCTCCTCCAATTCTATATAAACTCATATGTTTATTGTCGCACAAAAATAAACACAAAAATACCATACAAATGTATTCCATAACAAAAAATGTAAAAAATACTTGAAATATATAAAAAAGTATAGTATAATTGTTGTGTTAAAAATAATACCTTTTACTTAGCTAAAAGAGTAACACCTAAACTTTAAGCTCAGTTAAAGGTTAAAAGTAATTTTTAGGAGGTGTAAAAATGACAAAAGAAACAAAACAAGAAATTATTAATACTTATAAAAGAGATGAAAACGATACTGGTTCACCAGAAGTTCAAATAGCTCTTTTAACTCAAAGGATCAATGAATTAACAGAACATTTAAAAATTCACAAAAAAGATAATCATTCAAGACGTGGTCTTTTGAAAATGGTAGGTAAAAGAAGAAATTTGCTTAACTATTTATCTAGAAAAGATGTAAACAGATACAGAGAAATAGTACAAAAATTAGGATTAAGAAAATAATTAAACAAAGCTCAATGCTTATTTTGGCATGGGCTTTTTGTTAGTTATTTATTTCCAAAAATGGACAAGCAAATTTGGAAAATTCAAGCAAGAATTTAGGTTAGTAGCTTGTATAATGTATTAATAAATTAATGCATTATAGAGGTTACCATCTAAACTTGCTTGAATATACAATTAAAAAAAGGGATTTAAGGAATGTCCCCTAATCCCGAGAAAGGATGATAATAATGTTTAAAACTTATGAAACAGATTTAGCAGGTAGAAAACTTGTAATTGAAACAGGAAAAATGGCAGGTTTAGCAAATGGAAGTGTATTGGTTCGATATGGAGATACATGTGTATTAGTAAATGTAACAGCTTCTAAAGAGCCAAGAGAGGGAATAGATTTCTTCCCATTGTCAGTGGATTTTGAGGAGAAGTTATATTCAGTTGGAAAAATACCAGGAGGTTTTTTGAAAAGAGAAGGAAAGCCTAGTGATAAAGCAATATTAACATCAAGAGCAATTGATAGACCATTAAGACCATTATTTCCAAAGGATTTTAGAAATGATGTTGTAGTTGTTGCAACAGTACTTTGTGTTGAACAAGATAATTCACCAGAAGTTGCTGCAATGATAGGAGCAGCATGTGCTTTAGCAATATCAGATATTCCATTTGGAGGTCCAACAGCAGCAGTAAATGTAGGTATAGTAGATGGAAAAATAGTTATTAATCCAACGGAAGAAGAAAGAGAAAAAAGTGATTTAACTTTAACTGTGGCTGCAACAGAGAAAAAAATAACAATGATTGAAGCAGGAGGAAATGAAATACCAGATGATTTAATGTTAGAAGCAATTAAAACTGGACATAAAGAAATAAAAAAGATTTGTAAATTTATATCAAAGATTCAAAAAGAAATAGGAAAACCAAAATTTGAGTATAAATCTTTTGAAGTAGATCATGATGTATATGAATTTATCGAAACAAATTTTAAAGAAGAAATGAAAGAAAAAGTTCAGGAAGAAGATAAAGAAACAAGAGATAATAACATTGATGAATTAACAGCAAAAATAGAAGAAACATATACAGAAAAATATGGAGAAGAAGAGTTAGAAGAACACAAATTAGATATTAAAGAGGCTATTTATAAATTAGAGAAAAAATGTGTTAGAGAATTGATTTATTTTGAACATAAAAGAGTAGATGGTAGAGCTTTAGATGAAATAAGACCATTATCATGTGAAGTAGGATTACTTCCAAGAACACATGGAAGCGCATTATTCACAAGAGGACAAACTCAAGTAATGTCAATTGCAACTTTAGGTATGGTAAGTGAAGAACAAGTTTTAGATGGAATTGATACAGAAGAATCTAAAAGATATATGCATCATTATAATTTTCCAAGTTATTCTGTAGGAGAGGCAAGACCATCAAGAGGACCTGGAAGAAGAGAAATAGGACATGGAGCTTTAGCAGAAAAGGCTCTAGTTCCAGTATTACCATCAAAAGAAGAATTTCCATATTCAATAAGAGTGGTATCTGAAGTATTATCTTCTAATGGTTCTACTTCACAAGCAAGTATATGTGGAAGTACATTGAGTTTGATGGATGCAGGTGTACCAATTAAAAGACCAGTTGCAGGTATTTCAACAGGTTTAATTACAAATCCAGATAATGATAAAGATTATATTATGTTAGTAGATATACAAGGATTAGAAGACTTTTTTGGAGATATGGATTTTAAAGTTGGTGGAACTGAAAAAGGAATAACTGCTATACAAGTTGATATCAAATGTGATGGATTGACATATGAAATTATAAAAGAAGCTTTTGAAAAAACAAGAAAAGCAAGAATGCATATTTTAGATGATATAATGAAACCAGTAATAAGTGAACCAAGAAAAGATATATCTAAATATGCACCAAGAATTGTAAGTACACAAATTAAAGTTGATAAGATAAAAGATGTAATAGGAACTGGTGGAAAAGTAATTAATAAAATTATTGAAGAAACTGGCGTAAAAATTGATATTGAAGAAGATGGACAAGTATTTATCTATTCAAATGATCAAGAAAAAGCAATTCAAGCATTAGAGATGATAGAAGATATAGTAAGAGAAGTAGAAGTTGGTGGAATTTATTATGGAGAAGTAACGAGAATAATGAATTTTGGAGCTTTTGTGGATCTAGATTGCGGTGGAAAAGAAGGTTTATTACACATATCTCAGATATCAAAAGAAAGGATAAAAAATATAAATGATGTTCTTAAAGTTCGGAGATAAAGTAACAGTTAAAGTAGTTGACATAGATGAACAAGGAAGAATAAATTTAAGCATGAAGGATTTTAATGATACAAAAGTAAATGAAGAAGAATAAAATATAGCAGTAAAAGAGGCACATTTTGCCTCTTAAATTGCTGGAGGAAATATGGAGAATAATAAAAATAGAAAAAAACATAAGATAAGTTATTATATTACACTTGCTATTTTATTTGTAATACTATTTTTTGCTTATCAATATTATCAATTAAATAACTTTAATGATTTTGTAAGAAGTGAAACAGATTTATATACTTCAACATTTTCAAGAGACAATGAAGTAAAATATGCAAATAAAAGAAGTTATAAAATTAGTTCAGATGTTTTTAATGATGCAATGTTTTATAAAAAAGTTAAAGTAAATAAAAATACACCATACAAAATAACTTGTATGGTAAAAACTAATAATGTTCAAGCTGAAAATAACAATTCAGGCATAGGTGCACAAATTGCAATTGAAGGAACAACAGAAAGATCTGTTGCAATATCTGGAACACAAGACTGGCAAAAAATAGAATTAATATTCAATTCAAAAAATAGAGAAGAACTAAATATTGGTTTTAGATTAGGTGGATATTTGGGAAAAGCAAAAGGGGAAGCTTGGTTTTCAAATTTTACAATGGAAGAAGGAATACCAGAAAATAACAACAACTGGAAATTTGCATGCTTTATTTTTAAAACAACTGATGTCACAATAGACAATAAACAAGTAAAATTAGAAGTAACACGGAAGTGATATAAGTGATATTACAAATACAATTAATTTATTTGAAAAGGCATGTAAAAATTTATCAAATGGAAAGATGACTGCAAAATGTGATATTTATGAAATAAATAAACCATTATCAAAATTATCTTATGATAATGAATTTGGATATTATGTATCAGCAGAAGATGTAGAAAATCAGATAAAAGATATAATATCAACCAATAATTATGATCATATATATTCAATAGTAAGATTACGGAGATGAACAACATCAAAATGATATAGAAGTTAATGATTGGATAGGATTAGGCTCTATGGACTATTATGGAATAGGGTATTCAAACATAAGGTTACCAAATGATTCTAAAAGTTATATATATAGATATAATTCACAAATTAATACTTTTCCAGAGGAAGTATTTTTACATGAATTTTTACATTCACTAGAAAGAAATGCTCAAGAATATGGATATGAAAGACCACAATTACATGACTATGAAAAATATGGGTATAAGAATGAACAAATAATAGGACAGAAAAAATGGTATACAGATTACATGAACAAAGCTATTAAAACATCATCAGGAAATATTGGATTGCCAGAGCAAATTTATACTTTAAAACCTGCTAAGAATAGTAATTTTGAATATTCATATAAAATAGAAAATCAATTCAAAGAACCAGAGAATATTATAGAGGGAATAAGAGAATTTATAAATAATTTAACAGATAAAATATCATTATTATTTTCAAAAAAATAGATAAAAAGAAAGTGGTAAAAAATTGAAAGTTTCAGATTTTAATTATGATTTACCAGAAGAATTGATTGCACAAACACCAATTGCTAAAAGAGATGAATCAAGACTAATGGTATTAGATAGAAAAAAACAAATAATAGAACATAAGACTTTTAAAGATATAATTGATTATTTAAAGCCAGGAGATGTATTGGTTAGAAATAATACAAAAGTAATACCTGCAAGATTATATGGTAAAAAAACAACAGGAGCCAATGTAGAGTTTTTACTTTTAAAGAACATACAAGATGATATATGGGAATGTATTGTAAGACCTGGAAATAAACTACATATAGGAACGAAAGTAATATTTGGAGAAGGATTATTAGAAGCTGAAGTTTTAGAGGTTATGGATGGTGGTACAAGAAAAGTAAAATTTTCTTATAAAGGGATTTTTAATGAAATATTAGATAAAATAGGAATTATGCCACTTCCACCATATATACATGAAACATTAAAACAAAAAGACAGATATCAAACAGTATACGCAAAATATGAAGGTTCAAGTGCTGCTCCAACAGCAGGGCTACATTTTACAGAAGATTTATTGAAAAAAATACAAGAAAAGGGAATTACAATTGCAAATGTTACCTTACATGTGGGTATAGGCACATTTAGACCTGTAAAAGAAGAACTAGTTGAAGATCATAAAATGCATACAGAACATTTTTATATTAAACAAGAAGATGTAGAAAAAATTAATAAAGCAAAGAAAGAATCCAGAAGGGTAATTGCAATTGGAACTACTTCGTGCAGAGTTTTAGAGACAATAGCGGATGAAAATGGATTAGTTAAAACTACAGAAGGAGATACACAAATATTTATTTATCCTGGATATAAATTTAAATGTATAGATGGTTTAATTACAAATTTCCATTTGCCTCAATCAACATTACTTATGCTAGTGTCAAGTTTAGCAGGTAGAGAATTTATATTAAGGGCATATAATGAAGCAGTAAAAGAAAAATATAGATTTTTTAGTTTTGGAGATGCAATGTTTATTAACTAGGAGAAGGTAAGGCTGGGTAAAGCTGGGACAGGTACGGTTTTACCTTTTTATGTAAAACCATACCTGTCCCAGCTTTACCCAGCCTTACCCATAGTTTTATTAAAAAGGAGAGAAATATGAAGCCAGCAGTAACATATGAATTATTACATGAATGTAAACAAACAGGAGCAAGGAGAGGAGTTATTCATACACCACATGGAGATATACAAACACCAGTATTTATGCCAGTTGGTACTCAAGCTACTGTAAAATCAGTAACTCCAGAAGAATTAAAAGAAGATATAAAAGCTCAAATAATATTATCAAATACATATCATTTATATTTAAGACCTGGAAATAAAATTGTAAAAGAAGCGGGTGGACTTCATAAATTTATGAATTGGGATAGACCAATTTTAACAGACAGTCGGTGGATTTCAAGTATTTAGCTTAGGAGATTTAAGAACAATTTCAGAAGAAGGAGTTGAATTCAAATCTCATTTAGATGGTAGTAAACATTTCTTTTCACCAGAAAATGTCATGGAAATTCAAGAAGATTTGGGTTCTGATATAATAATGGCTTTTGATGAATGTGTGGAATATGGAGCAAGTTATGAATATACAAAACAATCAATGGAAAGAACAACAAGATGGGCAAAGAGATGTAAAGAAGCTCATACTACAGTAGAAAAACAAGCTTTATTTGGAATCATACAAGGAGGTTTTTATAAAGATTTAAGACAAAAAAGTGTAGAAGATTTAATAAAATTAGACTTACCTGGATATGCAATTGGAGGAATTAGTGTAGGAGAGCCAAAAGAAGAGTTTTTAGATATATTAAATTATACAACTCCATTGATGCCAAAAGATAAGCCAAGATATTTGATGGGTGTGGGAACACCAGATTATTTAATAGAAGCAGTAATTTCTGGAATTGATATGTGTGATTGTGTTTTGCCTACTAGAATAGCAAGAAATGGAACTGCAATGACATCTAAAGGAAAAATTGTCGTTAGAAATGCTACATATGAAAGAGATTTTACTCCATTAGATGAAGAATGTGATTGTTATACTTGTAGAAATTACACAAAAGCTTATTTAAGACACTTAGTTAAAACAAATGAAATTTTAGGAGATAGATTATTATCAATTCATAACTTAAGGTTCTTGACTAATTTAATGGAAAAGGTTAAAATAGAAATAGAGAGAGATAATTTAGCAAATTTTCGTGAAGATTTTTATCGAAAATATGGTTATATTAAATAAGAGGAGTTGAAACAAATGAATTTAATTGAAGAAAGTTTCAAGAACAAAGAAGAAAAAAAGAGAAAGAAAATAACCACAATTATATTAGTAGCTATTATTTTAGTTATTATAATTATTATTTCAATTATTGCATATTTAATGTATATTAAAAGCACTGTACTTAAATTAACAATAGATGGACAAGCAAATGAAAAAATGAAAAGCATATTAATATTTGAAGAAGACGGAACTATATATGCACCAATAAAAGAAATTGCTATATATTTTGGATACGAAAGTTTTAATGGAGATTATAGTGAAAAATCAGAAATTAAAAGTAAATGTTATGTGCAAAATGAAAATGAAGTAGCAAATTTCGAATTAGGACAAACAAAAATATATAAATTGAATTTGAATGATAATAATGAAAATTATGAATATGTTTATATGAAAAATCCAGTAAAAGCTATTAATGGGGAATTATATGCAACAACAGAAGGAATTGAAAAAGCATTTAATATAAGCTTTAATTATGATAAAGAAAACAATAAAATAACCATTTTAACAATGCCATATCTATATAATTTTTATGCAAGTAGAATACTAGATTATGGATATGTTGAATTAAGTCAAGAATTTGTAAATCAAAAGACAGTATTAAAAAATGAACTTATTGTTCAAAAAGATAAGAATGGTAAAAAATATGGATTAATTAATGTAGATGGAACAGCTATATTAGAGGCAAAATATGATAATATAACATATCTTCCTAATACAGGAGATTATTTAGTTGAAACAAATAAAAAAGTTGGAATAATGTCTTCTAATAAAGAAACAAAAATAGATATTATATATGATAGTATAGAGTTAATGGATAGTGATGCAGGTTTATATTTAGCTAAAAAAGATAATAAATATGGTGTAATAGATATAAAAGGTAATACTATAATATATATAGAAAATGATGAGATAGGTATTGATATTTCAAAATTTGCACAAAATAATATAAAAAATAAATATATATTAGCAAATAATCTAATACCAGTAAGACAAGACAAATATTGGGGACTATATGATTTAAAAGGAAAACAAGTAGTAGATTATAAATATGATAGTTTAGGATATGTAGCATCTAATAACAAAGAGGCACTTAATTTATTAGTTATTCCGAACTATAATGTAATAGTTGCATGCAAAGATAAAAAATATACATTATTGAATTCATCAGGTGATGAATTGTTTGCACCAGTAGCAGATGATATATACATGACAATTAGCTCTGGTGAAAAGCATTATTATATCGCAGTAAATGATCAAAAAATGGATGCAGAAGAATATTTGAATAGAAATGGAGTAAATGCAAGACAGGCAAATACTCAAAATACAGATAATACAAATAATAATAATGAGAATACAACTTCTAATGATGATGAAAATAATCAAAATCAAAAAAATAATGATAATAATTATTATGATAGCGAACAAAATGATGAACAATATCAAGAACAAACAGATAATAATCAAGAAGAACAATATGAAAATAATGATTATCAATCTGAAACACAAAATTATGAAGGAGAATGATATCTATAAAACAAGGGATTTAGTGTTAAAACTAGATCCTATTTTTATAAAATTAAAAAATTTTATAAAAAGCATTTACATTTTAAAAAAAGTTTTATAAAATATAATAAAATAAAGAAATATGTCAAAAAATGAAATTAACAAAAGAGAATATGAAAGGAAGAAAATCAATGAAAATATTGATGTTAACATGGGAATATCCACCAAGAGTGGTTGGAGGTATTTCAAGAGTTGTATATGATTTATCAAAAACTTTATTAAAAGATGGGCATGATGTAACAGTAATTACGTACAGAGATGGGGATACGCCGTATTTTGAAGATGATAAAGGAGTAAAAGTATATAGAGTAGATAATTATATGATTAATCCTAATAATTTTATAGATTGGGTTATGCAATTAAATTTTAGTATGTTAGCTAAAGCAAATGAAATTATAGCAGAACAAGGTAGTTTTGATGTAATACATGCACATGACTGGTTAGTAGCTTATTGTGCTAAAACTTTAAAAAGTTCTTATAATATCCCAATAGTTGCAACTATTCATGCAACAGAAGCAGGTAGAAATAGTGGGATACATGATGAACAACAAAGATATATAAATGATACAGAATGGATGTTGACATATGAAGCAGCAGAGGTAATAGTAAATAGTAATTATATGAAAAACGAATTGCAAAGATTATTTGGATTACCTTATGAAAAAATAAATGTAGTACCAAACGGTGTAAATATGGGACTATATAATGGATTTGAAAGGGATTATAACTTTAGAAGAAGATATGCTATGGATAATGAAAAAATTATCTTATTTATGGGTAGATTAGTATATGAAAAGGGAATACAGCATCTAATTGCAGCTATGCCAAAAATATTACAAGGATATCATGACACAAAATTAGTCATCTGTGGAAAAGGTGGAATGCTAGATGAATTAAAACAACAAGTTGACAGTATGGGAATCTCAAATAAAGTATATTTTGCAGGTTATATGAATGGTAAAGATGTTCAAAGAATGTACAAAGCAGCAGATATATCTGTTTTTCCAAGTACATATGAACCATTTGGAATTGTAGCATTAGAAGCAATGTTATCAGAAAACCCAGTAGTAGTTTCAGATATTGGAGGGTTAAATGAAATAGTAGAACATAGAGTAAATGGAATGAAGACATATTGTGGAAATCCTAACTCTATTGCAGATTCAATTTTAGAATTGTTATATAACCCTAAACTTTGTAGTGATATAACTAAAAAAGCAAAGAACAAAGTTAGAAATGAATATAATTGGAGTAAAATAGCACAAGATACTCACTTTACTTACCAAAAAGCAATTTGCCAATCTATGGCAGAAAAACAAAAAAGACAATTGGAACAAGAAAGAGCAAGAAAAAAGCAAAAAACAAAAAATACTGGAAACGAAATTACAAACTTACTCAACTTCAAAAAACGTCAGGCATATGCTTGATGTTTTTTAAGATTTTATAAAAATAAAAAAAAATATTTAAATTCTACAAATTTAGCAAAAAAATAGTGTATAATAGATAAAAGAAAAAAGGTAAAGTTGTGCCTGTCCCAATTTTACATTAAGGAGTATTTTATGGAAGAGAAGTTTAAATCTGGATTTGTAACGATTATTGGAAGAACTAATGTTGGAAAGTCTACTTTGATTAATTTATTGGTTGGAGAGAAAGTAGCAGCTATTGCTAATAAAGTGCAAACAACAAGAACAGCAATTAGAGGAATAGTGAATAGAGAAAATAGTCAAATTATTTTTACAGATACACCAGGTATTCATAAACCAAAAACAAAATTAAATCATACAATGGTAGAGACTTCTTTTGGAAGTTTGAAAGATACGGATATTGTATTATTTTTGATTGAAGCTACAAGTGAAAATATAGGAAAAGGTGATAGAATAATATTAGACAAAATAAAAGAAGCAAATAAAAAGACAATACTTATTATAAATAAAATTGATTTAATTAAAAAAGAAAAGTTATTAAATTTGATTGATATTTACAGTAAAGAATATGATTTTCAGGCTGTGATTCCTATTTGTGCAACAAATGAGAAATATAAAGAAGTAATATTAGATGAAATAGAGAAAAATTTGAATTTTGGACCTGCATATTATAATATGGATGAATATACAGATCAGACATTAAGACAATTAGCAGAAGAGATTATTAGAGAAAAGGCATTAAAGTTATTACAGGATGAAGTACCACATGGTATTTATGTAGAAGTAGAAAAAATGACACAAAGAAAAAATAAATGTAATGAAGATATTTATGATATTGAAGCAACAATATATTGCTTGAGACAATCTCATAAAGGAATAATTATTGGCAAAAATGGTGAGATGTTGAAAAGGATTGGAAAAATGGCAAGGATGGATATGGAAAAAAATTTTGGAATAAAAATTAATTTAAAAACATGGGTAAAAGTAAAGGAAGATTGGCAGTCAAATGATACAATTGTAAATAAATTTAAATTGAAGTAAGCTTAGTATAAAAAGTAATAAATTTGCAAAAGATAACTTTAAAGGTAAAACTTTAAGTAAAGGAGAAGATTCATAATGATTAAGAAAATTGCATGGGAGACTTTTAAAAATACAGGTGATATAAATTCTTTTATAGAATTAAAACAAATTGAAAATATAGAAAAAGAAATTAAACAAAATTCTTTAAATAATTTTGTAGAAGAAAAGAATATTCCAAATGAAATAGATAAATAACTATATTTCTTTAAAATTGAAAGAGGAAAATGAAATGTCAATTGTAAAAATAAATGGAATTGTGTTGTCAGAAAGCAATATGGGAGATTTTGATAAAATGCTTACAATATTAACTCCAAATTTTCGGTAAAATCTCATGTGTAGCCAAAGGAGCTAGAAGACCTAAAAGTGCTCTTTTGGCAGGTACACAAATGTTTTGCTTTGGGGAATATTTGGTATATAAAGGTTCTCAAACATATCATATAAATTCTGTAGAACCAATTGAAATATTCTATAATTTGAGGACAGATTTAGATAAATTAAAATATTCAGTACATATTAATAAAATAATAAAAGAGGTTACGGGAGAAAACCAGAATTGCTATAAAATATTACAATTATTATTAAATACACTTTATACTATATCAGAATTGGATAAAAATTTAGATATGATTTTAGGTGTGTTTAAATTAAGATTATTATGTATTTTAGGGTTTACACCTAAAATTAATAATTGTGTGAGTTGCAAAGAAAAAGAGAATTTGATTTATTTTAGCATAAAAGATAATGGATTTAAATGTAATGTATGTGGAAAGCAAGATACGAGTTGTATAAAAATAAGTGAAAGTACATTAAATGCAGTAAAGTATACAGTTATGGCTAATCCTAAAAAATTATATTCATTTAATTTAAAAGATGATTCTTTAGAGGCGTTTAAATTACTCACAAAATTATATTTTGATGAGAAATTAGAAAAAGAATATAAATTAGAAGATTTATTTTAGTGATTGACAATAAAAAAAATAATGTATATAATAATTTCAGAAAAGGGAGGAAGAAAATTATGAAGATTAAAATAACAGGAAAAGAATTAAAAATTACAGAAGCTATTAATGACTATGTAGAAAGAAAATTGGACAGAATAGATAAATATTTTGATGAAGCTGAAGCAGATGTAACTTTAAGGACAGAAAAAAATGAACAAATTGCAGAAATTTATGTTGTAGCAAATGGAGAAAAATATAGAGCAGTGACAGAAGACAAGGATATGTATGCATCTATAGATAAAGATATTGATATCTTAGAAGGGCAAATTAGAAAGTCTAAGACTAAAAAGGAAAAAATGCTTAGAGATTCTTCTATAAAAACAATGGAAGTTTCAATGGAAGAATCAAAAGATATACAAGATGAAATTATAAAAACATCTTATTATGAAATTAAACCAATGTTACCAGAAGATGCGGTTATGAAATTGAAGGAAAAACCAACACATAATTTTTTAGTATTTATAAATGTTGAAACAGGAAAAGTAAATGCAATACATAAATTAAAAGATGGAAAAAATTATGGTTTGGTAGAACCAGAGGCTTAAAGATAAAATTTAAAGGCAGGAAATCAAATCCTGTCTTTTTGGATATACAAAATAAGTAATCATTTGAAAGTTTATGAAAATAAATAAAAAATTCTATTACGAAAAGGTTGGAAGTCCAAAAAAATTTGTAATAGAATATTTTTTTGACTAATTTGCAATAAAACTATTGACTTTTTTGCAATAAAAATTTGAAATATAAGTAAATATATTTTTTGGAGAAATTGAAAAATGTATGAAAGAGAAGTTAAAGAAAGGGAGTAAATCATGTCTTTTTTATGTGACAAAAATGTAAGATTAATGTAAGTAAAATCAATGGTAATTATTATAAGAAGCTAGTATAATAAAAAAAGAAAGGAGTTTGAATATGGAAAAAATTTTAGAAGTACAAAATATTGAAAAATACTATGGGAATAAATCAAATCTGACAAAAGCAATAGATAATATTAGTTTTACAGTCAATAAAGGAGAATTTGTAGGTATTATGGGTGCATCAGGTTCTCGGTAAAACTACTTTGTTGAATTGTATATCTACAATAGATAAGGTTACCTCTGGACATATAATTGTAAATCAAGAGGACCTTACAAAATTAAGAGGAAATAATCTAAATAAATTTAGAAGAGAAGAATTAGGATTTATTTTTCAAGATTTTAATTTATTAGATACTTTAAATTGCTATGAGAATATAGCTCTTAGCCTAACTATTCAAAAAGTAAAACCAAAAGAAATTGATAAAAGAGTAAATGAAATTGCAGAAAAATTAGATATAAAAGATATCTTAAAAAAATATCCTTACCAAATATCAGGTGGACAAAAACAAAGAGTTGCTATTTCAAGAGCAATAATTACAAATCCACAACTTATACTTGCAGATGAACCAACTCGGAAGTTTAGATTCAAAATCAGCAAGACAATTATTAGAAAGTTTTGAATTTTTAAATAATAATTTGCAAGCAACTATACTAATGGTAACACATGATGCTTTTACAGCTTCATATAGCAATAGGATATTGTTTATCAAAGATGGAAAAATTTTTAATGAGCTAATAAAAGGAAATGATACAAGAAAACAGTTTTTTGAAAAGATAATTGATGTACAAACACTTCTTGGAGGTGATTTGAACAATGTTATTTAAATTAGCATTTAAAAATATAACAAAAAGTATAAAAGACTATAGTATATATTTTCTTACATTAGTTTTAGGAGTAGCAATTTTTTATATGTTCAATTCTTTAGATAGTCAACAAGCAATGCTTGAAATATCTCGGATCTACAAGAGAAATTATAAAACTAATGATAGATATGCTGTCAATAGTATCAGTATTTGTAGCAGTTGTATTAGGACTATTAATTGTATATGCAAATAATTTTTTAATAAATAGAAGAAAAAAAGAATTTGGAATTTATATGACTTTAGGAATGGGGAAAAAACAAATATCTAAAATTATATTAATAGAAACGATATTTGTAGGAATTATATCATTAATTGTAGGACTTGTTATAGGAATATTTGCATCACAATTCATGTCAATACTAGTTAGTAAATTATTTGAAGCTGATATGAGTGAATATCATTTTGTGTTTTCAACGGATAGCTGTATAAAGACTTGTATTTATTTTGCAGTAATGTATTTTGCAGTAATGTTTTTTAATGCTTTCACAATTTCAAAATACAAATTGATTAATTTATTAAATGCTACGAAGAAAAATGAAACAGTAAAAATAAGAAATCCATTTTTAGCTGTTTTAGTATTTATATTTGGTAGCAGTATTCTAGGTTTTGCTTATTGGAAAGTAACAGGAGATGTAAATTCAATACGAACAGCAGAGAAAATATTACCACCTATTCTAATGGGGATTGCTGGAACGCTACTAATCTTTTGGTCTTTATCTGGATTTATAATAACAGTTATTCAAAGAATGAAAAATATTTATTTTAAAGATACAAATATGTTTGTTTTAA
>CANPZA010000011.1 GCA_947588915.1 uncultured Clostridia bacterium | reverse complement strand
TAAAGTTACTGGATATGTTAACAGAAGATAAATATAAAACAGTTATAATAAATAGTTTGAGTGAAGAAAAAAGAATAGAATTATTAGATAAAATATCTGATGAATATATAAGGTCTAGTATAGTAAGAAATTTATCAGAAGATAAAGATAAAGTAGATTTATTAGATAGATTTCAAGCAAAAGAATTACAAGGACGTATTATATCTTCTATAAAAAATCCTGATACCTTATTTAAATGTTTAGATGTAATATCTAACTTTAATGAAATAATGAGTATTGATAAGATATATATTATAAGAAAGTTAAGTAAAGGATTAACAGATGATAATAAAAAAATAGTATTGCTAAAAAAGTTTCAAAAAGGAGATATACTAAATAACAATACAATAGAAACAATATTAAAAAGTTTAAAAGATAATGATTTAAAAATAGAATATTTAGACTATTTGGATGATAAGCTTAACTTTATATTAAAGGAATTTACAACAGATGAGTTAAAAATTGCTGCATTTAGAAAATTGGATGATGAAGAAAAAGCAGGTGTAATAACAAGTCTAACTGATACACTAGATGATAAAAAAATAGAATTATTGAAAGATATTGAAAATGAAGAATCTAGAACAAGTGTAATAGAATCATTAGAGGATGATAGAAATAAGTTAGAATTATTAGATACAATTTCGAATAGCATCTATAAAGAAAAAATTATAAAAACAGTTAATAAACAATTGAACAATTCTTTTATAAAAGAAAATAGAGATAGAGAAGATATTGATATATTATTAAGATATACTAGTTTAGACAGTGAAATATTAGACATAATTGGGGAGAGATATTCTCTAGATGATGAACAAAAACAAATTATAACTCAATTATATGAAAAAAATGATGAACTATTAGAAACCATCAATTATGAAATACTTGAAGAAAAATATGAAGAGCTAAGAGATAAACTTGGAATACTTACTTGCTATAAAGATATTCAAGAAAAAATTTGTGAATTAGATGACAATAGTTATAGTATATTTATAAAAAGTTTAAAATTACATGAACAAAAAAATAATGAGTGGATTAAATTTACAGATAAAGTTATTTCAAATTTATACAATAAAGAATATCAACAATTAATAGAAAATATAAAAGATAAAGAATTATCTGATGAAGAAATAGAAAGTGTAGCTAGTATATTATGCAAAGAAAATATTTTTAATATAACTACATTAGATGAAGCTAAAAGATATGAAGAAATTAAAAACGAAGTATGTGATATTATAATTAATAATCCAAACTCAGAATATCTAGATAGATATCCTAAAATTTCTTCTATTTCTGAATTGGATAGAGTAAAATTGGCAGTGCTCCAAAAAATATATGGACAAACATTAGAAGACAGTAATAGGTTAATAGAATTATATGGTGTGGATATTGAAAATTTAGAAATTAATGAAGACAATGAAGATGTTATTCAATACATAAGAAGTTTAAAAGTTATAAAAAACACAAAAAATGTGGAACTATTAAAAAATATTTATGAAAAAGCAAAAAATATACAAATAGATGATATATATGATATAGAAACAATAGAAAATGATTTAAATAATGCATATTTAGAAACTTTTAACAAAAAATTATATCAACCTAAAGAAGAAGATTTAGTGAAAGTAGAAAAGGTAGATGATAAAGAAGTCTTAGTATATGATGCAGGTACAGATTTTTCGATTTCATTAACATCAATAGGAGCATATTGTAGAAATAATACTGAAAGTGGATATGTTGAAGATTGGAATAGACCAAAGATAGCTTCACAAGGTTTTTGTACAAGTTATATTAGAAATGATATGTTGGCAACAGCACCAATAAAAAATGTTGCATATGGATTTTCTTCATATGATAGAGGTACATTGATGGCATCTAATACAATTGACATGTCTTCAAATGCTAGAAGATTTAGAGTTACTGCAACTAGACGGAATGCAATTTTGTACAGAAGATACAATGATAGATCATACTAATGGTGGATTTATTTTGGGGAATTATAATGAAATGCTTTTTAACAGAAACAACGCCGATGGTAAAAGAAAACAACCAGATTATATTGTATATATAAAAGAAAATGATACTCTAGAACGGAGAAATTTGGGAAAATAGTAAAAAGGCGGCAAGTGAATTTGGTATTCCTATTGTAATAATTGATAAGGTTAAATGTGCAGAATCAGAACTAGAAAAAATAGGAACAATGTTAGATGAATATTCTAAAAATAATGATGAACAATTATTACAAAGAGCAATGCAATTATTTGATAATAATCGCCAAGGAAATGCAAAAGTTTTTGATGAAGAAAAATGGAAAGAAATGCTAGAAAGCAGAGGAATAAAAAAAAGGACACTATTTAAAGATAGAGAAAAAATTGAAGAAAAAAAGAGAAATAGTAAAGATAGAGAAATAAGTATTTCAGAATTAGAAGAAAATTATGAAGAGATAAGTCAAGAAAAAAAAGCAAAAGCATTAGCAGAGTTAAGGAAAAGAGCAAATCTCATAATAAAAGAAAGTCAAAAGGAAAATGAGAGAGGAGAATAAAATAATGTTACAAAACAAGGATAAAAAAGAATTTAAAAAAAAGTTAGGTGAAGTTGCAAATAGTATTATAAAGATAGCTAAAGAACAGGAAGATGAATTAAAAAAAAATATATCTAAAGAGGAGTAGATATAAATGAGTGATAATTACGCAAAAGCATGTAGTGAGGTATTGACAATTATACCACATATTGAGCAAAAGTATTCAGAAAAAATTCCTTACAAATTTATAAAAATGTTAGAAATAATTAGTGATAAAGAATATATTAACAATATTAATATTGATTTTAGCAAAAAATTAAAAGAACAAAAATTATTAGAGGAAACTAGAATTATTTTAGCTCTGATATATAGAGATTATTTGTGTTCAGAAGAAGAAAAAGAGAAATTAATATTACAAGAACAAGAGGAATGGGATAGAATAGAAAAAGAAAAACATGAAAAATATAATATAGACTTTGAAAAAATTAGTGATAATAGAAAACAAAAAAAAATTGATGCAAAGCTCAGAAAAAATGAAAAATTACTAATTGAAATAAAAGAAGAAAAATGGTATCATAAAATTATAAATAAGATATTAAAACTTTTTAAACACTATAGGAAGGGATAGAGGGACATTCTTAAAATCCCTTTTTGATAAAAAACAAATATAAAAATATGAGAAAAGGGATTTTAAGAACGTCCCCTTTTCCCTAGGAGGATAATTTTGCATAAAAAAACAGATAAATTTTTAGATAAAATTGTAAAAAAAGACTATAATAATGAACTTGAAGAAATTTTAGAAAAAAAATATTTTACTGAAGATGTAAAAAATATTCTTCTTAGCATATTATATAAGACTGAAACAGCTTATAAAGATTATGAAAAAGTAAAGCCAGATGTAGAAGATAAAGAGGAATTTATTAAAAATATAATAGAAAATATTAAAAATAATTGTAATGATATTAAACTTGTAAAATTAAATTCAGAAGAAAGTCAAATACTCGGTGAAAAAACATTTTTAGTTGATAAAAATAGAAAAAGAATAATATGCTATCCAATTGAAAGAAAGCTACTATATAGTATTTCTAAAATAAGTAAAAATGATAAAATAATAAAAGATAAATATCCTATAATTGATGAAACATTATCAGATTTAATTAATGTTGGAAATAACATAGACACAGTAGAACCTATGAGAGATTTTAATGGATATTCTTGGACAACTATTAGTAGAGAAATAGAAAGTATATATCATAACATTGCATATCAAAACATAAGGATATTAGTTGGACAAAAATTCCTAAATCATTGGATAGAAAATAGCAAATCTATAATAGATTATTTAGAAAATCTTCAAAATAATTTAGAAGCAAGATATGGAATAAATAATCAAAAAAAATTAATGATGGTTATAAGTAAATTATCAGTATTATTATCTTATCGATATAATGTAAAATTAAGAAGTTCTCTTGAAAAAGAAGCAAGAGATATAAAAGAAAAATTATATAAAATTAGAAACAATGGAATATTTATTCAAGAATTAACAGAAGAAAAAAGAAATCTAACAAGAGAAATAAAACAAATAGATGAAACTATTAACAATAAAAATGACTTACAAAATGAATATGAAAGAAGGAATGAATACTTACCACTAGAACAAAAAATATTTAGTGTAAAAATACTATCAAAACTTATGCTAGATGAAAGAGATCAAAAATTACAAAGATTAGAAAAAATCAATACATTATTAAATCCGCAAAATTTTTTGAAATTCAAAAAAGGATTAGAAAATAGAGAGAAATATTTACAATTAATAGATACAAGTGATATAGATCGAGAAATAAGAAAGTATATATTAGAATTACAAAAAATATTTTTATCTTGCTATGAAATAAAAATAGAAAAGGCAAATACTAAACAGGAATTAGTAAAGCTAATTTATGAATTTAGATATTATTGTCTAATACCATTAACTGAAAATAAGTCAATAAGTGAAGTAAAAGAAATTTTTCAAGATATTAAAGAAATACAAATGCTTTTATTAAAAAAAGCGCATGAATTAAAAATTATAGATATTTTATCAAATGACTATAGAATAGATTATCAAATACTTAAAAATATATTTAATATAAGAGTGATTAATTTAGAAGATTTATATATAAAATTAACAAAAGAAAAAGAAAAATATTATCTGCAACTATTTGATGAAAATATTTTTGAAGAAAAAATAGAATTGAAAAACTTAGGAAATTTAAACAAAAAAGATTTAACATTTAAAATAAATAAAAAAATAAAAATATTTAATTAATGGAGGAAAATTATATGAAAATAACATTTTTAGGTGCGACAAAGACTGTTACAGGTTCAAACTTTTTAGTAGAAGCATGTCGGAAAAAAATTTTTAGTTGATTGTGGGATGTGGCAAGGAAAAGCAGAAATAGAAACACAAAATGAAGAAGAATTTGAATTCATGCCAAGTGATATAGATTTTATGCTATTAACACATGCACATATAGATCATTCAGGAAGAATTCCTAAATTATATAATGAAGGATTTAGAAATAAAATTTATGCACATAAAGCAACATGTGATTTATGTGCCTTAATGTTACCAGATAGCCGGTCATATTCAAGAAATGGAAAATCAATGGAAAAATAAAAAAAGAAAAAGAAAAGGTGAAAAAGAAATTGAGCCACTATATACAGCAGAACAAGCAGCAAGATCACTAGAAATATTTGAACCAGTACAATATGATGAAATTATAGAAATAACAGAAGATATACATGTAAGATTTAATGATGCAGGACACATGTTAGGCTCTAGTATTATTGAACTATGGACAAAAGAAGATGGAAAAGAAACCAAAACAGTATTTACAGGAGATTTAGGAAATAATGATATACCACTACTTGACTCTCCAACAATGATAGAATCAGCAGACTATTTGATAATGGAATCAACATATGGAAGTAGATTACATTTAAGAAATGATGAAAAAGCAGAACTTTTCTTAAATATTGTATCAGAAACATTAGACAATGAAGGAACTGTTGTAATACCTTCATTTGCAGTAGGAAGAACACAAGAGATTTTATATGAATTAAACAAATTAAAAGAAATAAAAGATGATGAAGAATTCATTAAAAAATATAAAACTTTAATGAAAGCAAATGTGTATGTTGACAGTCCACTTGCAATATCTGCAACTGAAGTATTCAGAGAAAATATGAATCTTTTCGAACCAGAAATAAAGGAAGAAATAATAAAAGGAGATAATCCACTTGAATTTCCAGGACTTAAATTTGCACAAAGTACAGAAGAATCAAAAGCTTTAAATGAAGATCCAACACCAAGTATTATAATATCTGCAAGTGGAATGTGTGAAGTAGGAAGAATAAAACATCATTTAAAACACAACTTGTGGAATCCAAAATCAACAATACTATTCGTAGGATACCAAGCACCTGGAACTTTAGGATATAATATTGTAAATGGGGCAAAAACTGTAAAAATATTTGGAGAAGAAATAGCTGTAAATGCAAGAATTGAATATATAGAAGGATATTCAGGACATGCAGATCAAGAAGGATTAATGAACTTTATATATTCTTTTATAAATAAACCAAAACACATATTTTTAGTACATGGAGAAATTGAATCACAAGAGGTGTTAAAAGAAAAAATAGAAAAAGAAGCAAACATTTCAGTCACAATACCAGAATTTGGAGAAACTTATGAAATAAATGGAATAGAAAGCACAATACAAATGACAAACAAAATACAAAGAAAAGCAGTTGCAACAATAAGAACAGAATTAATCAAGCGACTAGAAAAATTAAAAGATGAAATGAAAGATATGGATACATATGTAAGACAAGATGTAAATGACAAAAATCTAAAAGATGAAGACATATTTAGAATAAACGAAAAGATAAAAGAATTAGAAAAACAAATAATAAACGTAATAGAAGGTTAAGGGTAAAGTTGGGACAGGCACAATGTTACCTTTATGTAAAAATGGTTATTTGTTTATAAGAAAGAGGAATAAAAAATGGAAAATAAATATTATAATGAAGCAATAATTGGAAATAAAAACATGATAGCAACATTTACAAGTAAAGGAGAAATGCAAAGAATTTATTTCCCAAGTAAAGATAATAGGCAATATATTAATTTTTTTCATACAGGAGTAAAAATAAATAATTCGGATTTAATATATTTACATGATGATGTAAATAACAATTACAAGCAATATTATGATACAGATACAAATATATTGAATACAGAGATAACAAATACATATTTCAATTTGAAAGTAGTACAAACAGACTATGTTATGATCAAAGAAAATGTATTAGTAAAAAAATATATTTTCTTAAATGATGGAAAAATCAATTTAGATACAGCATTTTATATACATTCGGAACTATTATCAGATTATAATAATCAAGTTGGCTGTAAAGTGCTTGATGAAGGAATGATGCAATATGCTCATGATTTTTGCGTTTCAACATTTGCAAAAGGGCAAAAGATATCAAACTATCAGATAAATGGTAGCAAAGAAAACATAGGTAGAGGAGAAATTTATGACAAAGATTATATTGGAATGTCAAAAGATTCTAGTATTTGTTATGATTTAGGAACAATCAAACCTCAAGAGAAAAAAACATTAGAGATTTTTGTACTAATAGATGAAAACAAAAATATTTCATCAATAGAAAGTGAAATACAAAGAGTAAGAAAGATAGATTTGCATAAAGAATTTAATAATACAAAAACATATTGGAGAAAATATATAAAGACACATAATGGATTAAATCTTAAAGAACCGGAAAATAGCTATGAAGAGAAGATATATGATATTTATAAAAGAAGCATATTATTATTCCCTCTACTTATAAATCAAGAAACAGGTGGGATAATAGCATCACCAGAAGTAGATGAAAATTTTACGCATTGTGGAAGATATGCATATTGTTGGACAAGAGATGCTGTGTTTGTAACTAAAGCATTAGATATTTTAAATATGAGTAAAGAAACCGAAAAATTCTATAAAGTATTTTGTAAAAAGACACAAAGTAAAAATGGAATGTGGGAGCAAAGATTCTATACAGATGGAAGTTTAGCACCATGTTGGGGATATCAAGTAGATGAAACTGCAAGTGTTGTGTATGGTGTATATGAACATTATAAATTTACTAAATCAGAAAAATTTTTAAAAGATAATCTTCAAATGTGTGAAAAAGCAGTAGAATTTTTAAAAAAGTATGTAAAAGACTGGTTAAATATTGAAGGAACAGATGAACACGACAAAGATAAAGTAGGACAAGATATAGAAAAACAACTAGACAGACAAGGACATAGATATCATATAAGTTATGATATATGGGAAATGTGTGAAGGAATACATTTATATTCATTAGCAAGTATTTATGCAGCATTTGATTGTATTATAAAAATTTATAAAGTTTTAGGAGATAAGGCATCTGATTTTGAAAACAATAGGCTGAAAGAAGAAAAAATAGTAAAAAATGAAAGAGAATTAGAAAAAATACAAACTGAAATTAAAAAATACATTAATGAAAATATGTATGATGAAGAAAAAAAATCTTATGTAAGAAATCCAGAAGACAAAAAAATGGATATAAGCATTATAGGTGCAGTAACACCATTCAAAGTATTTAAGCCAAAAGAGAAAAAGATTTTAAATACAATAGAAAGGATAAATTTATCTATTAGGACATATACAGGAGGATATCAAAGATTTGAGCAAGACCATTATATGAATGGAAATCCTTGGCCTATTGCAAATTTATGGATGACTTTATATTATATAGAAACCGGAGAAAAGAAAAAAGCAAAAGAAACATTTGATTTTGTAATAAAAACAGCAGGAAAACACAATCTATTAGGAGAACAAATAGATAATGAAACATTAAAGCCAAATTGGGTATTAGGGCTAGGATGGTCACATGCAATGTTTATAATAGTATTAGAAAAATTATATGGCAAAAGGTAAAATTGAGGGGGTAAAATTGGGACAGGCACAACTTTACCTTTTAAATAAAATTGTAAAAAAATGTAAAAAAGTATAGCAATATTCAAAAATATGTGTTATACTTTTTAATATTTATTTTATTTTAAGGAGGTGAAATATTGCCCAGACAAGCAAGAAGACTGAGTAACAATAAAATATATCATTGTATGTTACGAGGTATAAATCAGCAAGATATTTTTTTTGAAAATCAAGATTATTTTAAGTTTCAAGAAATTATTAAAAATACAAAGGAGAAGTTTTCATATAAATTATATTCATATGTCTTAATGCCAAATCATATCCATTTAGAAATCAAAGATGAAAATCAAAAATTATCTCAGATAATTCATAGTATAACAACAAGTTATGCAAATTATTTTAATAAAAAATATCAGAGGAAAGGTCATTTATTCGAAAATAGATTTAATAGTAGAAATGTTGAAAGTCTTTATTATGTTTTTAATCTAATTAGGTATATCCACCAAAATCCCGTAAAATCAGGTATAAGTGAAATTGATAAATATATATGGAGTAGTTATCTAGAATATTTTGAAGAAAATAAAACAAATATAAAAAATAAGATTACTGATACAGAAGAAATTTTGTCAGTGATACCTTTGCAGAAAGATAAAGCAAAAGAAGAATTTTATAATTTTAACAGAAAGACTATAAAATTTGAAGAAAGTATTGAACTACTGGAATATGAAATGAGAAATAAGTTAACAGATGATGAAATAATTTATTTTATAAAGAAAAAATTAGGCATTAATAATATTCAGGAAATACAGAGCTATAATAAAAATTATAGAGATTATATTATAAGAAAGTTAATAAATATAAAAGGAATGACACAACCTCAAATGTCAAGAATACTAGGAATTAATATTAGAGTAATTAGAAAAGCTATTTATGAAACTTAAAAGAGGTAAACTTGTGCCTGTCCCAAATTTACCCAAAATAAAAATAAAAAAGTACTTGCAAACTGTTCGTTTTTGTTATAGAATGATATTGCCTAAGTGAATTGGGTAATACTATATTAAATATTTAAGGAGGAATTTAGTATGTCAGTAAAAATTGGAATTAACGGATTTGGAAGAATTGGTAATTTATCTTTCCAAGCAGCATTAAAAAAAGAAGGGGTAGAAGTAATAGCAATAAATGATCCATTTATAGCAGCAGATTATATGGCTTATATGACAAAATATGATACAGTTCATGGTAAATTTGAAGGAACTGTTGAGGGAAAGGATAATATTTTAACAGTAAATGGAAAAGAGATAAAAGTGTTTAATGAAATGGATCCAAAAAATATTCCATGGGGAGATTTAGGTGTGGAATATGTATTAGAGTGTTCAGGAGTATTTACAACTTTAGAAAAAGCACAAGCACATATTGATGCAGGTGCTAAAAAAGTAATTATAAGTGCGCCATCAAAAGATGCACCTATGTTTGTTATGGGTGTTAATCATACAGAATATGATCCAAGTATGAATATTGTTTCAAATGCATCATGTACAACTAACTGTTTAGCACCACTTGCAAAAGTTATTAATGATAATTTTGGAATTAAAGATGGATTAATGACTACTGTTCATAGTATAACAGCAACACAGAAAACAGTTGATAGTGCATCTAAAAAAGATTGGAGAGGTGGAAGAGCAGCTTCAGCTAATATTATACCATCTTCAACAGGAGCTGCTAAAGCAGTTGGTAAAGTAATTCCATCTTTGAATGGTAAATTGACAGGTATGGCATTTAGAGTTCCAACAGTTGATGTTTCTGTAGTTGATTTGACATGTAATTTAGAAAAACCAACTACTTATGAAGAGATATGCCAAGCTATGAAGAAAGCAGCTGAAAATGAGATGAAAGGAATTATTGAATATGTAGAAGATCCAGTAGTTTCTTCAGATTTTATATCAGATCCACATACTTCAATATTTGATAGTACAGCTGGAATAATGTTAACAGATACTTTTGTAAAATTGGTTTCATGGTATGACAATGAGTGGGGATATTCAAATAAATTAGTAGATTTAGCATGTTACATTGCTAGCAAGAACTAAAAAAGTTAATTATTATATAAAAACAATCTAAAGGATAAAACTTTAGATTGTTTTTTGAAATATAAAGATAAATATAAAGATAAATATAAATAAAAAAAATTTATAAAAAATTTTTAAATAACTATTGCAAATAAAAATTCACATTGTTATAATAGAAAAAATGTAAAAAACAAAAAATTACATTTAAAACAAAAATAGCAAAAAGAGGGAATAAAAAATGAAAAACTATAGAACAAAAGCGAATTTAATAGTATTATCAAATGCTTATTTAATAGTTTTTTCTTTTATATTTCTATTTTAAATAAGGATATTTATTCCTTATTTTTTTTTGCAAAAATAAAGGAGAGGAAAATAAATGATGAAAGAATTTGATAGAAAAATTGTATTAGAAGATGGGGAAGAATACTATGGATTCGGATTTGGAGCAAATAAAGAAGCAATATGTGAAATAGTATTTAATACATCAATGGTAGGATATCAAGAAATAGTATCAGATCCATCATATACATATCAAATGGTAGTTATGACATATCCACTAATCGGAAATTATGGAATAACAGATGATGATTATGAAACAAAGCAACCAACTATTGGGGCAATGGCAGTAAGAGAATATAATAACTATCCAAGTAATTTTAGATATACTAAAACTTTATCAGAATATTTAGAGGAAAATGACATACCTGGAATATCTGGAATTGATACAAGAAAATTAACAAGAAGTATAAGAGAAAAAGGAAGCAGGAAAGTAATAATAACAGATATTAAAACAAGTAAACAAAAAGCATTAAAAAAATTACAAGAATATGATATTCCAAAAGATGCTGTATCAAAAGTAAGTTGTAAAAAAAGATGGTATTCACGAACAGCAAATCAAAAGTATAACATTGTAGCAGTAGATTGTGGAATAAAATTAAATATTGTAAGAAGCTTAAATAGAAGAGGATGTAATGTAACGGTAGTTCCATTTAATACAACTGCTAAAGAAATAGAAGAATTAAAACCAGATGGAATATTTTTATCAAATGGACCAGGTAATCCAGAAGATGTGCAAGAAGTAATAAATTTAGTTAAAAAACTAAAAGGAAAATACCCAATTTTTGGAATATGTTTAGGACATCAAATGATAAGCCTTGCATATGGAGCCAAAACATATAAATTAAAATTTGGTCATAGAGGAGGAAATCATCCAGTAATAAATTTAGAAACAGACAAAATAGAAATAACAAGTCAAAATCATAGTTATGCAGTGGATGAAGATTCATTAGAAAAAACGAAATTAAAAGTTACACATAAAAATATTCTAGATAATACAGTAGAAGGAGTGGAATGCATGGAAGATAAAATATTTAGTGTGCAATATCATCCAGAAAGTAGTCCTGGACCACAAGATAGTAATTACTTATTTGATAAATTTATAAAATTAATAGAAGAAAATAAATAAGAAAGAAGGAAAGAAAAATGCCAAAAAGAAAAGATATAAAAACAGTACTAGTAATAGGTTCAGGACCAATTGTAATAGGACAAGCAGCAGAATTTGATTATGCAGGAACACAAGCATGTTTAGCACTAAAAGAAGAAGGATATAAAGTAATATTAGTAAACTCAAATCCAGCTACAATAATGACAGATACAACGATTGCAGACAAAGTTTATATGGAACCATTAACAATAGAATATGTAGCCAAAATAATAAGATATGAAAGACCAGATGCAATATTGCCAGGAATAGGAGGACAAACAGGTCTTAATATAGCAATGCAATTGTATAAAAAGGGAGTATTACAAGAATGCCAAGTAGAACTTTTAGGCACAAGTAGTGATTCCATTGAAAAAGCTGAAGATAGAGAAAAATTTAAGAAATTATGTGAGTCTATTGGAGAACCAACATTAGAATCAATAATAGCAACAACAGAAGAAGAAGGAAAAATGGCTGCAAGAAAAATAGGATATCCAGTAGTATTAAGACCAGCATTTACATTAGGAGGAACAGGTCGGAGGTTTTGCTGATAATGAAGAAGAATTAGAAGAACTAATAAAACATGCATTAAGTCTTTCGCCAGTAAATCAAGTTCTAGTAGAAAAAAGCATAAAAGGATATAAAGAAATAGAATATGAGGTAATAAGAGATAAAAACGATACCGCTATAACAGTATGTAATATGGAAAATTTAGATCCAGTAGGAATACATACAGGAGATTCAATAGTAGTTGCACCAAGTCAAACTCTTACAAATAAAGAATATCAATTATTAAGAGATAGTAGCTTGAAAATAATTAGAGCATTAAGAATAGAAGGAGGATGTAATGTACAATTTGCATTAGACCCACATTCCTTTAAATACTATGTAATAGAGGTAAATCCTAGAGTATCTCGTTCATCAGCATTAGCATCAAAAGCAAGTCGGATATCCAATAGCAAGAGTTTCAGCTAAAATTGCAGTAGGTATGAGATTAGATGAAATAATGCTTGCAAATACACCTGCAAGCTTCGAACCAGCATTAGATTATGTTGTATGCAAAATAGCAAGATTTCCATTTGACAAATTTACATTAGCTTCTAATAAATTAAGTACTCAGATGAAGGCAACTGGAGAAGTAATGAGTGTAGGAAGAACATTTGAGGAAAGTTTACTTAAAGCAGTAAGATCTCTAGAAATAGGTGTATGTCATATACAAATGGATAAATTTGATAAATACAAAACAGAACAATTGATGGAATATATAAAAGATGGAACAGATGATAGAATTTATGCAATTAGTGAATTAATAAGAAGAGATGTAGACATAGGTTTAATATATAACATAACAAAAATAGATATGTTTTTTTTAGAAAAAATTAGACATATAGTAAAATTAGAAAATCTATTAACAGAGAATATAGGAAATATAGAAGTATTAAAAAGACTAAAAAAGATAGGATTTAGTGACAAGTACATAGCAAAAATATGGGATAAAGAGGAAGAAGAAATTTATCAATTAAGAAAAAAAGAAAAAATATTTCCTAAATATAAAATGATAGACACATGTAGTAGTGAATTTGAAAGTTATGTACCATATTTTTATTCTACATATGAAGAAGAAAATGAGTCAATTATAAGTAATAACAAGAAAATTATTGTTTTAGGAGCAGGACCTATAAGGATAGGACAAGGTGTAGAATTTGACTATTCAACTGTACATGCAATAAAAACTATAAAAGAAGCAGGATATGAAGCAATTATAATAAATAATAATCCAGAAACTGTATCAACAGACTATACAACTAGTGATAAATTATATTTTGAACCATTAACTGTAGAAGATGTTATGAATATAATTGAACTAGAAAAACCAGAAGGAATCATTGCAGCATTAGGTGGTCAAACAGCAATAAATTTAGCAGAACCACTTTCAAAGTTAGGAGTAAAAATAATAGGAACAGATGTAAATGCCATAGAAAAAGCAGAAAATAGAGATGCATTTGAAAAAATTATGAAAAAATTGAAATTATTACAACCAAAAGGGCAAGCAGTTACTAATATAGAAGATGGAATAAGAGCAGCAAAAGAAATAGGATATCCTGTATTAGTAAGACCAAGCTATGTATTAGGTGGTAGAGCAATGCAAATAGTATCAAGTCAAAAAGCATTAGAAAAATATTTGAAAACAGCAGTAGAAATAAATAAAAAACAACCAGTACTAGTTGATAAATATATAATTGGAAAAGAATTAGAAGTAGATGCAGTATGTGATGGAAAAGATGTATTTGTACCTGGAATAATGGAACATGTTGAAAAAACAGGAATCCACTCAGGAGATAGTATAAGCATATATCCAACATTTAGCGTAAGTAAAAAAGCAAAAGAAAAAATATTAGATTACACAGTAAAATTAGGCTTGGGAATAGGAATTATTGGTTTATACAATATACAATTTATTGTAGATAAAAATGAAGATGTATATGTAATTGAAGTTAATCCAAGATCTTCAAGAACAGTTCCATTTATATCAAAATCAACAGGATATTCTCTAGCAGACATAGGAACTTTGGTAATGCTTGGGAAATCTTTAAAAGATCAAGGAATAACAGAAGTATATCCAAAAGAAAAAGAAAAATGGTATGTAAAAGCACCAGCATTCTCATTTTCAAAACTAAATGGATTAGATGCATATCTTTCTCCAGAAATGAAATCCACAGGAGAGGCAATAGGATATGATAAAAAATTAACAAGGGCACTTTATAAAGCACTTCAATCATCTGGAATGCATCTTACGAATTATGGAACAATATTTTTAACAATAGCTGATAAAGATAAACAAGAAGCACTTCCACTAATTAGAAGATTCTATAATTTAGGATTCAATATTGAAGCAACAAAAGGAACAGCAATGTTTTTAAAAGAACATGGCATTAGAACGAGAATAAAGAAAAAAATTAGTGATGGTAGTGATGAAATATTACAATCCATAAGGAAAGGATATGTAAATTATGTAATTAATACTAGAAATTTGGATTCCATAGATAGTGAAGTAGATGGAGCTCTAATTAGAAGATGTGCAGTTGAAAATAATATTCCAATATTTACAGCATTAGATACTGTAAAAGTACTGTTAGATGTACTAGAAGAAATTACACTTGGAATTTCTACAATAGATGAATAATTATAAAATTTAGAAAGAATACTTGAAAAGTATTCTTTTTTAGTATAAAATTGTATTGGCTAGAAGAAAAAGGAAATACTATATAAATAAAGAGGGGGAATAAAAAGTGAATAAAAAAACTGTAAGAGATATTGATTTAAAGGGGAAGAAAGTACTTGTACGTTGTGATTTTAATGTTCCAATGGATGAAAATAAAAACATAACAGATAATACAAGAATTGTAGCAGCTTTGCCTACAATAAAATATTTATTGGAAAATGAATGTAAAATAATACTTTGTTCTCATTTAGGAAGACCAAAAGGAGAATTCAAACCAGAATTTTCATTAAAACCAATAGCAAAAGAATTATCAAGATTATTAGGAAAAGAAGTCATAATGGCAGAGGATGTAATAGGTCAAGATGCTAAATCTAAGGCTGAAAGACTTCAAAAAGGAGAAATCTTATTACTTGAAAATGTAAGATTTCATAAAGAAGAAACTGAAAATGATTTGAATTTTGCAAAAGAATTAGCTTCAATGGCAGAAGTATATGTAAATGATGCTTTTGGAACAACACATAGAGCACATAGTTCAACTGCTGGAGTAGCACAATTTTTACCTGCTGTATCTGGATTTTTAATTGAGAAAGAATTAAAATTTTTAGGAAATGCAATTTCAAATCCAGAAAGACCATTTATAGCAATACTCGGAGGAGCAAAAGTATCTGATAAAATTGGAGTTATAGAGAGTCTATTAGAAAAAGTTGACACATTAATAATTGGTGGAGGAATGGCATATACTTTCTTTAAAGCAATGCGGATATGAAGTAGGAAATTCAATATGCGAATTAGATAAAATAGACTTAGCAAAAGAATTAATGGAAAAAGCAAAACAAAAAGGTGTTAAATTTATGCTTCCTGTTGACACAAGAGTAGGAAAAGAATATAAACCTGACACAGAAAGTAAAACTGTAAAATTTAATGAAATTCCAGCAGATTGGGAAGGATTTGATATAGGAGAAGAAACAATAAAAATGTATGCAGAAGAATTAAAAAATGCAAAAACAGTAGTATGGAATGGACCACTTGGATTATTTGAATTTGAACAATTTGCAAAAGGAACAAACAGTATAGCAAAAGTATTGTCAGAAATAGATGCAGTAACAATAATAGGAGGAGGAGATTCAGCAGCTGCAGTAAAAAAGATAGGATTAGAAGATAAAATGACTCATATATCAACAGGTGGAGGAGCATCACTAGAATTTTTAGAAGGAAAAAAATTACCAGGTATTGAATGTTTAGAAGGGATTTAGGGACGTTCTTTAAATCCCTTCTAAGTTAAAAAATATAAAAAGGGATTTAAGGAACGTCCCTAAATCCCAGAAGGAGATAATTATGAGAAGAAAAGTAATTGCAGGAAATTGGAAAATGAATATGTTACCAAATGAAGCAATCAAATTTATTGAAGAGTTAACACCATTGGTTAAAGATACAAAAAATGAAGTGATTTTATGTGTGCCATATACGGATTTGTTTTATGCACTTTTAACAGCACAAAATACAAATATAAAAATAGGTGCACAAAATATGCATTTTGAGGAAAAAGGAGCATATACAGGAGAAGTATCTGGAGAAATGCTAAAATCTATAAATGTAGAATATGTAATAATAGGACATTCAGAAAGAAGACAATATTTTAATGAAACAGATGAAACTGTAAATAAAAAAATAAAATCAGCTTTTAAGTTTGGACTAAAGCCAATAGTGTGTGTAGGAGAAACTTTAGAACAAAGAGAAGAAGGAAAAACTGTGGATATAATAACTAATCAAACTAAATTAGCATTAGAAGGCTTGACAAATGAGCAAATTGAGAATACAATTATTGCTTATGAGCCAATATGGGCAATTGGAACAGGAAAAACAGCAACAAAAGAAGATGCAAATGATAGTATAAAGGCTATTAGAAATAAGATTTCTACAATATATGGACAAAATGTGGCAGATAGGGTTATAATACAATATGGTGGAAGTGTAAAAAGTACAAATGCAAAAGAATTATTTACTATGTCTGATATAGATGGAGGCTTAGTAGGCGGAGCAAGTTTAAAAGCAGATGAATTTAGTAAAATCGTAAATTTTGAATAAAAAATATTTTGCAAAAAAGGAAGGAAATTAGATGAAAGACAAATTAACAATGTTGATGATATTAGATGGATTTGGAGACAATAAAAATAAAGATGGTAATGCAATAAAACTAGCCCAAACACCTAATATAGACAAATTAATGAAAAAATATCAAAATACCTTAATTCACACAAGTGGTTTAGCTGTACGGACTACCTGAAGGTCAAATGGGAAATTCAGAAGTTGGACATACAAATATTGGTGCTGGTAGAATCGTATATCAGGAATTAACAAGAATTACGAAATCAATAGAAGATGGAGATTTTTTTACAAATCCAGAATTTATAGCAGCAATTGAAAATTGTAAAAAATACAATTCAAAACTTCATATATTAGGTTTAGTTTCTGATGGTGGAGTTCATAGCCATGACAGGCATTTATATGGTTTACTAGAAATGGCAAAAAGAAGAGACTTTGAAAATGTATATGTACATTGTTTCCTAGATGGAAGAGATACACCACCAGCATCAGGTGAAGGATATATTGTAAAATTACAGGAAAAAATGGCTGAAAAACAAATTGGTAAAATTGCAAGCATATCTGGAAGATTTTATAGTATGGATAGAGATAAAAGATGGGAAAGAGTTAAAAAATGTTATGATGCATTGGTAAATCGGAGAAGGAAATAAATCAGGAGATCCAATAAAAGCAATAGAGGATTCTTATCAAAAAGAGGTATTTGATGAATTTGTTGAACCAACAATAATAGCAAATGGAGGAGAGCCTATTGCAACTATCGGAAAACATGATTCAGTTATATTTTTCAATTTTAGACCAGATAGAGCAAGAGAGATTACAAGAGCATTGGTTGATCCAAAATTTGATGGATTTGAAACCAAAAAAGATTTGGATTTATATTATGTATGTTTTACTAATTATGATGAATCAATGCCAAATGTACATGTTGCTTTCAAAAAAGAACCTTTGGAAAACACATTTGGAGAATATATAAGTAAAAAAGGTTATACACAATTAAGAATTGCAGAAACAGAAAAATATGCACATGTAACATTTTTCTTTAATGGTGGAGAAGAAAAACAATATGCTGGGGAAGATAGAATACTAGTACCATCACCAAAAGTAGAAACATATGATCAAAAACCAGAGATGAGTGCATATGAAGTAACAGATAAAGTACTAGATGCAATAAAAACAGATAAATATGATTGTATAATACTAAATTATGCAAATACAGATATGGTAGGGCATACTCGGAAGTCTTCAAGCTGCAATCAGTGCAGTAGAGACAATTGATAAATGTGTTGGAAAAGTAGTGGAACTAGTAGAAGAAAAAAATGGAAATTTACTTATTACAGCAGATCATGGAAATGCAGAGCAAATGATAGATTATAAGACAGGAGAGCCACATACAGCACACACAACAAATCCTGTACCACTAATATTAGTAACAAATAATAAAAATCTAAAATTAAAATCTGGAGGGAAATTAGCAGATTTAGCACCAACTATGTTAGATTTAATGAATCTAGAAAAACCAGAAGAAATGTCAGGTAATAGTTTATTAGATAGGAAATAAAAAATATATGTTAGTTCATACAAAAAAAATAAAAGAAATATATGAAGATATTCAAAGAAGATTATATTATATGATACCAGAAAAATGGGAGAAACTTTATTTATATAGTTCTGTTTTGGATGAGCCTGATAAGGAAGGAAAAACTGGAGAATTATTTTTTTATTATATTCCAAAAGGTATATTTAAAAGAAATCCCATTAATGTTTATGAGATACCATATAAATTTAACTTGGATGAAAATCAATATATGAAATTAGTAAAATTACTATATGCCAAGATAAAAGAATTAAGAAAAGAATTCCAAAAGGATGATACAAAAGAAATATGGACTAATTTGACAATGTCAATTCAAAATTTGAGATTTAAAGTAGAATATGATTATACAGATTTAAATAATAGTATTTTTTCAAGTTATGAAAGACATGTAATATGGAGATATGAAAATCTAGGAATTGGTGAAGAACAAGTAAGTAAAAATGATAAAGAAATTTTGAAAAGATATAAATTAGGAGCAAAGACATTATCAAAAAAAGAACATTATGATTCTGGAATTTATATTAAAGATATAGAAAATATAATCGCATATAGTACACAAAATTATTCAAGTGAACAAAATGTTGAGACAGTAGATGAAAAGACTAAAGAAACAAAACATAAAAATCAACTTTTATTATCAAAAGAAGATATAGAAAAAATGAAACAGAATTAAGTTATTAATTTTAGGTAAATTACCTAAAAACAATATACAACAAAATGTAGAATTGAAAGGAGCAATTAAAATGATTTATTCAAAGGAATTAGAAGGAATGAGCTGTGTAGCAAAGGGAGTAGACCACGGACCAGCACCAATACCAGAAGAAGGTAAATGGGTAAAAGCAAAAGAAATTAAAGATATTTCTGGATTGACACATGGAATTGGTTGGTGTGCACCACAACAAGGAGCATGTAAATTAACTTTAAATGTTAAGGAAGGAATTATTCAAGAAGCATTAATAGAAACAATTGGATGCTCAGGAATGACTCATTCAGCTGCTATGGCGGGAGAAATATTAACAGGAAAGACAATATTAGAAGCATTAAACACAGATTTGGTATGTGATGCTATTAATACTGCTATGAGAGAATTATTTTTACAAATAGTATATGGAAGAACACAAACAGCTTTCTCAGAAGGAGGTTTACCAGTAGGAGCAGGATTAGAAGATTTAGGTAAAGGACATACATCACAAGTTGGAACAATTTATTCAAGCTCTTTAAATGGACCAAGATATTTAAATTTAGCAGAAGGATATATAGTTGAAATTGGTTTAGATAAAAATGATGAAATTATTGGATACAAATATGTTCATTTAGGAAAAATGATGGATAATATTAAAAAAGGAATTGAACCTAAAGAAGCAATTGAAAAAGCTTCTGGTACATATGGTAGATTTGATGAAGCGGTTAAGAAAATAGACCCAAGAGAAGAATAATTTTACAATTAATGCTAGAACATAAATACAAAATGAAATAAGACAAAGAATTTATAAAGTAAAAAATAGGAGGAATAACGATGGCAGTAACATTTGAAAGTTATGAAAGAAGAATTGACCAAATAAAACCAGTTATGGAAAAATACGGAATTAAAGATTTTGAAGAAGCATTAGAAATATGCAAAGAAAAAGGATTTAATCCTTATGAAATAGTAAAAGGAGTTCAACCAATTTGCTTTGAAAATGCAGCATGGGCATATACTCTTCGGAGCAGCAATAGCAATTAAAAAAGGTTGTACAAAAGCTGCAGATGCAGCAAAAGCAATAGGAGAAGGTTTACAAGCATTTTGTATTCCAGGTTCTGTTGCAGATGATAGAAAAGTTGGATTAGGACATGGAAATTTAGCTTCTATGCTATTATCAGAAGATACAAAATGTTTTGCATTTTTAGCAGGACATGAATCTTTTGCAGCAGCAGAAGGAGCAATTGGAATTGCAAAATCAGCTAATAAGGTAAGAAAAGAACCATTAAGAGTTATATTAAACGGACTTGGAAAAGATGCAGCACAAGTAATATCAAGAATTAATGGATTTACATATGTAAAAACAGACTTTGACTTTTTCACAGGAAAGGTAAAAATTGTGGAAGAAATACCTTACTCAGATGGTGAAAGAAGTAAAGTTAGATGTTATGGTGCAAATGATGTTAGAGAAGGTGTAGCTATAATGTGGATGGAAGATGTTGATGTATCAATTACAGGTAATTCAACAAACCCAACAAGATTCCAACATCCAGTAGCAGGTACATATAAAAAAGAAAGAATAGCTGAAGGTAAAAAATATTTCTCAGTAGCAAGTGGAGGAGGAACAGGAAGAACTCTTCATCCAGACAATATGGCTGCAGGACCTGCATCTTATGGTATGACAGATACTATGGGAAGAATGCACTCAGATGCACAATTTGCAGGAAGTTCTTCAGTACCAGCACATGTAGAAATGATGGGACTAATTGGAATGGGAAATAATCCTATGGTTGGTGCTTCAGTAGCAGTAGCAGTAGCAGTTGAAGAAGCTATGAAATAAAAAAATAAAAAGAAACTTCAATTTTGAGTTTCTTTTTTATTTGACAAAAAATTAGGATAGTATTTATACTATCCTAAAATTCATTTATTGTTCATCTTGTTTAATTGTCTTTTTTCTTGATTTTTCCTTATCTACAACAGCTTCTTTCATAGCACCTAAAGAGCTTAAAGCACTTGTTGCTTCAAAAGGAATAAATACCTTATTTGCATCACCTTTTGCAACTTCTTCTAAAGCTTCTAAAGATTTTAATTGTACTAATTTATCATTAGGATCTGCTTTTTTCATAGCATCATAAACCATTTGAATTTCCTTAGCTTTAGCTTCAGCAACTTCCTTAATAGCTTGTGCTTCACCAGCAGCTCTTCTAATTTGAGATTCTTTATCTGCCTCTGCCTCTAAAATTGCAGCTTGTTTTTTACCTTCTGCGATAGTAATAGCAGATTGTCTTTGTGCTTCTGACTCTAAAATTAAAGCTCTTTTATTTCTTTCTGCATTCATTTCTTTTTCCATTGCATCCCTAATATCAGCAGGAGGTGTAATATCTTTAATTTCAACACGATCAATTTTACATCCCCATTTATCTGTTGCTTCATCAAGAACAGTTCTTAATTGATGATTAATACCATCTCTTGAACTAAATGTTTCATCTAAGTCCATTTTACCAATAATATCACGAATAGTAGTAATTGCAAGATATTCAATACCCTTCTTCAAACTTTGAATTTCATATACTGCTTTTGCAGGGTCAGTTATTTGGTAAAAAACAACTGTATCTATAGTAATTGTAACATTATCTTTTGTAATAACTCCTTGAGGTGGTACATCCATTGTTTGTTGTTTTAAGCTGACTACACTTCTAACATGATCAAAAAATGGAATAATAATTGTAAGACCAGCATCAGCAACTTTATAAAACTTACCTAATCTTTCAATAATATATACCTCAGATTGTTTAACGATTTTAATAGACATAAATGCTATTACTAAAATAATAACAAGTAAAACTAATAAAAACCA
>CANPZA010000010.1 GCA_947588915.1 uncultured Clostridia bacterium | reverse complement strand
TTCCTCCACTATTTTTAGTTTTGTTAGAGGAGTTATTAGTAGAATTATTAGTAGTACTATTAGGTTTTGTATTTGTTGTTACTACTGGTTTTTCTTTTACAACAACTGTAAATGATGCCTCTTGGGTATTTCCGCTTTTATCTGTTGCAGTAACTTTTATAGTGTATTCTCCGGCCTTTGTATTATCTACAGCTCCTTCTATCTTTATTTCTACTTCTCCATTTACATTATCTGTTGCAGTAATTCCATCTTGTAAATTAATTTGGTCTCCAACAGTTATTTCTTTATTTCCTACTCCATTTATTGTAGGTTTCTCTTTATCTTCAATTAATATTTCTGTTGTTTTTTCATTTTCTATCATTTTAGTTAAAAAGCTAATTAATGAATAAGTATATTGATAATCTAGTTTTACTTTCACAGTATATGTACCAAGTTGTTCAAACTTAAATGTTTCTTCCTGATTTAGTTGAGTTTCATTTATTAAAAGAGTTATATTTGTATTTGCGTGTAATTTATTTTTGTCTATCAATTTTGAAAGCAAATCATCATAAGAAATCTCTTGACCATATTTTACTTCTTCAGAAAAATCTAAAAATGCTTGATCTTGAGATATAGTAATTTCTGTAATTTTCTTACCTTCACTAAAATAATAACATATTCCTGCACCTATACAAGCTAATAATATTATGAGTATTATAGCCACTATAATCAAAACTTTCTTCTTATTATTTTTAGTTTTTGAATTATTATCTTGAGCTTTAATTTCTTTATTTTCAGACATATTTTAATTCCCCCCTCATTATTTAAATAAAATTATACCAAAAAAAATAAAAATTGTGAACTATATAACATAAAAAATTAAATAATATGTGTTAAATAAAATAAATGAATAAAAACAGAAAAAAAGGAAAGAATAATTAAGAATATAAAACGAAAGGAAGGATAAAAATGGCAGATTTAAATCAAATAGAATTACAACATTTAAGACATCTAATAGGAGCACATGAAACAGCATATCAGAAATTAAATACTTATTCTTCACAAGCTGTTGATCCACAAATAAAGCAATTATTTGCAAAATCAGCACAAGATGCATTAAATACAAAACAAAAATTAATGACATTTTTAAATAATTAGAAAGAAAGGAAGATAAAATATGGATGAAAAGACAATGGTAAATGATATATTGGGAAGTGTAAAAGCAGATTTAAATGCTTATCAAACAGCTATATCAGAAACGGAAAATATGGGATTAAGGCAAACATTTCAGCAGATAAGAAACAATGATGAAAGTTTCCAATATGAATTATTCAAAATAGCACAAACAAAAGGATATTATATACCAGCACAAAAAGCAACTGCAACTCAAATAAGTACAGTAAAAACTGAATTACAACAATAATAAGGCGAAAAGGGAAATTCGCCTTTTAAAATGTAAAAAAATATCTAAATTGAAAATGGGAGAAAAGAAGAATAAAAAAGAGAAAAATTAAATAAAAAGAAAAAAACATACGGAAATCAGTATAAAATATCTTTGCAAAAAAATAAATATTACAATATTATTACAATAGTATTTCAAAAATAAAAAACAACAAAATACAAAGGAGATAGGTAAGAAATGTTTAAAAAAGTGATAATACATACCAAAAGAAGTATTAAATTTATTATTCTTTTCAGCATATCTGTATTTTTAATAATAGGTGCGATTGCTTTTTTATACAAACCAACTTATAGTGTTTTTATCAATGGAGAACAAGTAGGATATACAGAAAATAAAGCGCAATTACAAGGGAAAATAAACAACTATATAGAAAAAGGTGAAGAAGAAAATAAAAATGTAGCATTTGTACAAGTAGATAATCTTCCAAGCTATAAATTGTGTTTATTAAAGAAAAATATAGTAACAAATGATGATGAAATATATTCAAAAGTAAAAGAACAAGGAGTAACTTATTATAGATATTATGCTATTTTAGATAATAATGAAGAAAAAACATATGTATCAAGTTTTGAAGAAGCTGAAAAAGTAGTAAATGGATTAAAAGAAAAAAACAGTTCTAATGTTGAAAAAATCTCAATAGTAGAAAAATATGAAGAAAAAATAGAAGATCTAGTCACAGCTGAAGATGCGATATCAAAATTATATGTTGAACAACCTAAAGTAGTTTCAGTAGCAAAAACAGGAACAACAAAATATGCAGTAAGTGGAAGTAAAAGTTCATCATCTACTATATCACAAGGTAAGGTAGATTTAGGAATTAGCTTAATAAGACCAGTATCAGGAATAATATCTTCAAGATATGCAAGTGTTGAAAGTGTAAGAAATTCAAGAACACATACGGGAATAGATATAGCAGCACCTTTAGGTACATCAATAGCTGCAGCTGCATCAGGAACAGTTACATTTTCAGGATATAGTGGTGGATATGGAAATATGTTAGTAATAACACATGGTAATGGAGTTCAAACATATTATGGTCATTGCAGTAAATTGTATGTATCAGCAGGAACATCAGTATCACAAGGACAAACAATAGCAGCAGTAGGATCTACAGGAAATTCTACAGGACCTCATTTACATTTTGAAGTAAGAAAAAATGGAGTTACATATAATCCACAAAACTATGTATATTAAAAAAAACCGGGAGAAAATTAAATCTTCCGGTTAATCATTTATTTTGTAAAAAATTTAATACCAGTATTTATAGCATCTTTTTTCATGATAATATTACCGTATTCTAATAATTTACTTTCAAAACTACTAGAAAACGAAATTACCTTAGCGAATTCAGACAAAATAGAATAAAATAAATAACTACTTTTAAGTTTTGTATTTACATTTTTTATAATTAGATAATAATAGTTTTTCCAAAAATATAAAGAAGTATTTTTAGTTAATTTATCATAGTCAATTCCGTGTAAAAATTTTATTGCATTGCAGAATTCACAAAAGATATCAAAATCTTCAAAAATGCAAATGGCCTGTTTATTTATATTATTAGGTAATTTCCTTTTAGCAATTGGTTTTACTTTAGTAGCATTTTTCTTATTATTATCAGGTATGTATTTAGTAATTGTAAAAACAAAGAAATCATCTAGTGAAGAAAAAGTCTCAATAAATAACTTACAACCATCTGTATTAAAATCTACCTCTTTCTCTGCTTTTCTTAATATATCTAAAAAAAATTCTTGTGAATTTATAATATTATGTACATTATTATCATTTATATTTAGTTCATCTGAATTAAGAATAACTCTAATTTTATCTTCTGTAAGTCTTTCAATTTTCATAAGCCAACCTCCTATAATCCTATAATTATATTATACTACTTATAGTATTATATTTAAAGGCACAAATTTTGGTAATTAAAACTAGAAAAAAATTATCTAAAATATACTTTTTTACTTGAAAATTTTACTAATTCAATATATAATACAAAAGAGAATAAAGATACAATAGCCGTAAGAAAAAATGAAAAAGTGGAGGTAGTAAGATATGGCAACAAAAGAAAAGAATATATGGATATTTTTAATATTTATTTTATCAGGATTAGTAATAGGGGGGTTATTAGGAGAATTAGCTGCAAGAGTAGATTGGCTATGGTGGTTATCATATAGTCAAAGTTTTGGATTAGAAAATCCAATAGTATTAGACTTAAGTGTAGTTAAAATAACTTTTGCACTAATGTTTAAAATAAGTATATCAAGCATTATAGGAATGGGACTAGCAATATTTATTTATAGAAAAATATAATAGGGGCTAATCTTAACTAAGAAAGGACAGATTTTTTTGACAATAAAAATAAAGGAATTACCAGAACTGGAAAGACCTTATGAAAAACTAGAATGGTATGGAGAGCAGACACTTTCAAATGCTGAATTATTAGCGATAATAATAAAAACAGGAACAAAAGATGAAACATCAGTACAATTAGCCCAAAAGATTTTAAACTTAAATGATGGAAAATCAGATGGAATAAATTTTTTAAGGAATATAAGTTTAGAAGAACTAATGCAAATAAATGGAATTGGAAGGGTAAAAGCAATTCAATTAAAAGCAGTAGGAGAACTTGCAAATAGAATGACAATGCCATCAATAAATAAAAAAATAATAATAAAAAAACCTTATGATTTGGCTAAAATAATGATGGAGGAATTGCGATTCCAAACAAAGGAAATTGCAAAAATAGTGATACTTAATAATAAAAATGAAATACTAAAAATAAAGGATATTGCACTTCGGAGGAGTTAATTTTGCAAATTTAGATATTAAAAATATACTAGGTGAACCAATAAAAATGTATGCACCAAAAATTATCTTGGTTCACAATCACCCAAGTGGAGATGCATCACCTAGTGATAAAGATATTAAATTTACGGAATATTTATATAATGCATCTAGACTATTGGGAATAGAGTTAGTAGATCATTTAGTAATCGGCAATAAAACATATACTAGTATTTTTTCAAAAATGGTAAAATCACAAAAGACTAAAATATAGGAGAATAGAGAAAGGAAATAAGAATATGAAACTTTTTACATTTGGTTCAAAAGATATAGGCATAGATTTAGGAACAGCAAATATTTTAGTAACTTTGAAAGGAAAAGGAATTGTATTAAAAGAACCTTCAGTTGTTGCAATAGATAGAAAAACGGGAAATATCATGGCAACAGGAAATGAGGCAAAAGAAATGCTTCGGTAGAACGCCAGAAGAAATTAAAGCAGTAAGGCCACTAAAAGATGGTGTTATTGCTGATTTTACAGCTACACAATTAATGCTTAAAAACTTAATGCAAAAAATAGCTTCAAGATATAATATAGGAAAACCACGAGTAGTTGTAGGAGTTCCTTCAGGCATTACAGAAGTAGAAGAAAGAGCAGTAGAAGAATCAATTATACAAGCAGGTGCAAAAGAAGTTTATTTAATAGAAGAACCTATGGCAGCTGCTGTTGGTGCTAATTTAGATGTAGGTGAACCAAGTGGAAGTATAATTGTTGACATTGGAGGAGGAACAACAGAAGTGGCTGTAATTTCATTAGGAGGAGTTGTTATTAGTCATTCATTACGAATAGCAGGAGATGAACTAGATGAAGACATTGTAAATTATATTAAACATGAAATGAATGTTGCAATAGGAGAAACAACAGCAGAGCAAATAAAGATGGAAATAGGATGCGCAATGCCACTTATGACAGAAACTCCTATGGAAATAAGAGGTAGGGATTTATCTACGGGACTACCAAAAAATATTATTATTACTTCTTCACATGTAGAAGAAGCAATGAGAGAATCAATTGGAAAAATTGTAGAAGTTGTGAAATTAACATTAGAAAAAACACCACCAGAATTAGCATCAGACATTATGGAAAAAGGAATTGTACTTGCAGGTGGAGGAGCACTTATTAAAAATTTAGATAAATTGTTGAGTAATGAAACTGGTATGCCTGTATATGTAGCAGAAGAACCATTAGAATGTGTAGTAAGAGGTACAGGTAAGACATTAGATGATTTAGAAAGGTTGAAAACTGTTTTAATAAATAGTAGAAAAAGAAGATAAGGGAGTAAAAAATGTATAAAAGTAAAAAAGTTGGAATGATAGGTGTAATTATCACTATTATTATTTTAATATTTATAGTTATATTCTCTAATGGAGAATCTAATAGCTCATTTTTTGAAAATGTAGCAAGTAATTTAGTTATGCCAATTCAAAATGGATTAACATATATAAAAAATAAAATTAGTGGAAACAATACATTTTTTACAGACATTAATAATTTAAAAGATGAAAACAAGAATCTAAAACAAAAAAATAGTGAGTTAGAGCAGTCTTTAAGAGAATTAGAAAATATAAAAACAGAAAATGAAACTTTAAAAGAATATTTAAACTTAACAGAAAAATATGGTGAGTATAAAACTATACCAGGTTATGTAATAAATAAAGATATTAGTAATTATTCAAAAACAATTGTAATAAACATAGGAAAAAATGATGGTGTAGAGGAAAAAATGACAGTAATTGCAGATCAAGGATTGGTAGGACATGTTATTTCTGTAACAAATACAACAGCTAAAGTACAAACAATTATAGATACAGCAAGTTCTGTTAGCTGTTCTATGAGTACAACAAAAGATAGCATAGTATGTAAAGGAACATTAGATGATATGTCTTTACTAAGAGCAATGTATATTCCAACAGAGGCAAATATTATTCAAGGAGATAGTATTGAAACATCAGGATTAGGAGGAATTTATCCAAAAGGAATTCATGTGGGAACAGTTCAAAAAGTTACAAACACACAAAATATGACAGATAGATATGCTATTGTAGAAACAGCAGTAGATTTTGATAAATTGGATACAGTATTAGTTATAAAAAATAAATAACAGATAGGGGTGAACTAATTGAAAAGAGTAATAATAAATATTGTTTTGATATTGGTAGCAATATTATTATATATTATACAAGCAAATTTTTTCACTTGGTTTACTATAGCGGGAGTAATGCCTAATTTATTTGTTATATTTATATTATTTATAGGAATATTTGGAAATCGAACAATGGGGACAATATATGGGCTAATAATAGGATTATTTTTAGATCTTATAATAGGGACTAAAGCAGGAATTTATTGTGCAGGATTAGGAGTAATAGGATTTTTAGCAACTGCTTTTGATAAAAACTTTTCAAAAGATAGTAGGATGACAATAATGGTTATGGTTTTAGTTGCAACATGCATATTTGAAATTCTATCTTATTTATTGAACTATATTTTTGTAGCTATAAATGTTGAAATTATTAATTTTGTAAGAATTTTATCAATAGAACTTATATTTAATTTGATTTTAACTATTATCTTATATCCATTAATACAAAAGGCAGGATATTATATACAAAATGAATATAAAGGAAATAAAATTCTAACGAGATATTTTTAAAAGAAGGTGAGAAATTGACAAGGCATGCAAATAAAAAAGCAAATATAAACTTAAGATTCAACATCTTAACAGTATTAGTATATATTGTTGGGATAGTTTTAATTGTCAAGTTATTTTCACTACAAATTGTACATGGAGCAGAATATAGAGAGGAATCTAATACAAGATTAACCAGAGAAAGCACATTAGAAGCAACAAGAGGAGCTATCCTCGATAAAACAGGTACTTTGCTTGTTACTTCTAAAATGGAATTCTCATTAGAAATGTATAAAAGTAAAGTTGATACAGAGACTTTAAATAACGATATTCTAAATATGATACAGGTGTTAGAAAAATATAATTGTTCTTATCAAGACATATTTCCAATAAAGATAGACCCATTTGAATTTACAATTGCAGATAAGGAATTGGAAAATTTTAAAACATCAAATAAATTAGATGAAAATATATCAGCAGAAGAAGCCTTTTATAAATTTAAAAATAAGTATCAGATAAAAAATGATGATATAAACCAAACAAGAAAGATAATGTCAATTAGATATTTGCTTTCTCAAAAGGGATATAGCAGTACAAAGGCAGTAGAGATTTCTAAAAACATCCCAAGAGAAGCGGTAGCTGAATTTAGCGAAAGTTCTGATAAATTTGCGGGTATTAATATAGTAGTACAACCAGTAAGAGAATATCCATCAGGAAGTTTGGCATCACATATATTAGGATATGCATCTTTAATAGACCAAGAAACTTATAATCAAAAGAAATCAACATACAGTCAAAATGATTTAATTGGAAAAACAGGAATAGAATATGTTTTTGAAGAATATTTAAAAGGAAAAAATGGGATAAAACAAATTGACATGGCAGTTGATGGAACGACTACTGCTGAATATGTATCACAAGAGGCTGTATCAGGTTCAGATATTGTACTTACAATAGATGCTAATCTTCAAAAAATTACTGAAAATGCTTTAGCAACAAATATACAAAAAATAGCAGCAGGAGGATTTGGAGAAGTATATCCTGCAAATGCAGGTGCATGTGTTGTTATGAATGTAAATACAGGAGAGATATTAGCAATGGCAAGTTATCCTGACTATGTACCTTCAGACTTTGTAGGAGGGATTAGTAATGAAAATTGGGCAAAATATAGAGATAATTCAGCAAAACCTCTAGTAAATAAAGCTACACAAAATTCTTATTCACCTGGTTCTACATTTAAAATGGTAACAGCTATAGCAGGATTGGAATCAGGAACAATTAATCTACAAACAAAAATTAATGATACAGGTATATATAGAAGATATAATGATTACCAACCTAGATGTTGGATTTACACAAGCTATCATAGAGGACATGGATATATGAATGTTACTAGTGCAATTGAGCAATCATGTAATTACTTTTTCTATGATACGGCAGATAAAATGGGGATAGATAATTTAGTTAAATTTGCTAAATATTTTGGATTAGGTACAAAAACGGGAATTGAATTGCAGAGTGAAACAGCAGGAGTATTAGCAAGCAAAGAAACAAGACCACAAATACATCCAAATGATCCAAACTGGAGTCCAGGTTTTACCTTGCAAGCAGCAATAGGACAAAATGATAATGAATTTAGTCCTGTTCAAATGGCAAGATATATAAGTATTTTAGCAAATGGAGGAAAAAAGATAGATGTAACTTTAGTGAAAACAATTAGAAAATCAGATGGATCAGAGGCATCTAGAGAAGAAATTAATGATTTTGCAAATAAAAAGCTAGGTATACAGCAGGAGCAACAAGATGATATACAATTGAATCAAGCTAACTTAAATGCTGTGTTGGAAGGAATGAAATCAGTTACAAGTGATAGTGGAGGAACAGCATATGCAACATTTAGAGATTTTAATATTAGTGTAGGAGGAAAAACAGGTTCTGCAGAAGCCCCTAATAATCAAGTACATGCTTGGTTTGTGGGATTTGCACCATTTGAAAATCCAGAGATAGCGATAGTTGTCATGGTAGAAAATGGAGGTCATGGAAATTATACTGCAGAAGTAGTAAGAGATATCATGGCAGAATATTTTGGTATGAATACACAAAATGTAGAGGAGAACATGAATGCTACACCATATATAGAAATTATGAGATAAGGAAGGATGTAAAAATGAAAAATTGTGTAAATATTAATTTAAAAAAAGAAAATATCATTATAAAATTATCAGATGATGCAGATAAAGAGGATATAATAAAAGAACTAAAAAAGAAACTACCAGATTTAAAGAAGTTATATAAAGATGAAAAAACACCAATTTTAGTAACTGGTAAAATATTAAAAAATAAAGAAATTGATGAGATAAGGGGAATAATTAAAAGTAAAATAGATGTAGAAATTGATTTTGATATGCCAAAAAGTTTAGGTTTGCATAGTATTAAGAAAACATTTGATAAGAAAGTTTCAATATCAGAAACTAAATTTCATATGGGATCTTTAAGATCTGGACAAAGGTTAGAATCAGAAGGAAGTATAGTTGTTATAGGAGATGTTAATTCTGGTGCAGAAGTCATTGCATCTGATAATATTGTTATTCAAGGAGCTTTAAGAGGGTTAGCCCATGCAGGAGCAAAGGGAAATAAAAAAGCAATAATTTCAGCAGGGTTAATAGATACAGTACAAATAAGAATTGCAAATGTTGTAAAGGAAATAAACAGGGAAGAAGAGCCTTTACATAAACAATCTTGTGTAAGTATTGTTAACAATGAAATTATAATTGAATAAACATATTAACCTATTAATAATAAAATTAAAGTTATAAATAACATTTCATCTTGTACACCTTCTTTATATAAGAAAAATAATAAACCAAGTATTATAATATCATCTAGATATAATTCTATACCAAATATTTCAAAAATAGGTTCTTCTATATCACAAAATAGAGGGTTTTTGAAATTAATTGGACCAAAAGAAGAATATCTAGATGTTTTTTTTGATTGTTCATATTCTTCATTTTTATTTATAGATACATCATTATTAAGTTTATTATTATTTAAATTAGATTTTGGTATGTAAGGTGTATAGTATCTATAATAATGATTATAAAAACTATTCATTAACTTAAGTTTCTCCTTTATTATTGTCATTTTTTAATAAATCAGCAATTTTAGCGACATTTAGCATTTGAGCATATTGATCAAGTTTTTCTTTTTTACCTTCCCTTAAATAAGGCTTTAAAGAATATAACAGATTAGACCTTGGATCGTTTGAATTATTTAACTTTTCAATAATGGATTTCATTTTTAATATAGTATTCATATCAATTTGATTAAAGTCAAAGTTGTTAGAGTTGTTAGAATTTGTATTATTATTGTTATTATTTTTTTCAGGAGAATTATTTATCATTGATGAAAAGTTTTGTATCATTTCAGGAGAAATTTTGGAAATAACATCATTTAATTCTCCTTTATTCATCATATCTTTTAATTTATTTATAGTATTTTCATCAAAATTAATGTTATTCAATTGAATCACCTCTGTAATAATTATATGAAAAATTATAGAAAAGTTTTACAAGTAAATGTAAAAAACTAAAAAATATAAAACAAAAATACTATTCATTAAAATTTACTTAAGAAATCAAAAAAAAAATTCAAATTTTAGATTTTTAGAAAAATTGACATAAAAAGTTAAAAAATTCTAGTAAAACCATTGAAAAATCTGTAAAAAAGATGTATAATAATATATGATGACTTATTATGTTACAAAATGTAATAAAAAAATAATATTTTGTAATATAAAAGCAAATAAAACCCTCTCCGTAAGAGAGAAAAGTCTTATAATTCAAAAGAGAAAAAATAGATATTGATTTATTTCTAAAAAGATTATATTATATTAAAGAAGAATTAGGTATTATGAGTTATCTAATTATAAGGAGGATACTATGAAAAACAAGATTTTTAAAACAAGCATTATATTGCTTATGATTTTAACAATGACAATGGCAAACTTTGTATTTGTTGGTAAAGGATTAATAAGTTATGCACAAGAAGCTATATCAACAAATCATCAAAATGTAGAATTTAAGGCATATTTTAAAGATGCAGATGGAAATGAGGTTACTACATTAAGCAAAGAGTCAAAGAGTGAAGAATTATTTTTATATTTACATGTTAATGTAAAAAATGAAGGTTATTTTAATGGTGAAATATCATTAGAAAATAGTAATTTCACATTAAAAGAAACTGATAGTGAATATGTAAATAAAATAGAAAATAATACTGTTTACTTAAATCAAATCAATGTAGGAAGAATAGAAGACATAAAAGTAAGGATAGAACCTATTGTAGAAGAAAATTTCGATATAGGTTTATTAAACATTGTAAGCAAAGTTAATTTAAAAGGTATTTATAGAGATAGCAAACAAAAGGATATAAATATTAAATCATCTAGAGATTTAAAATTTGAATTTGTAGAAAATAATACAAATGACAATGTTATTAATGAAATGCAAGTTATTACAAATAAACTCCTACAGATTGATGGAGAGCAAAAAAGAATAGTACAACTTTCTTATAATATGGGATTACAAGAAAATAATTATCCAATAAAAGAGATAAACTCAAATATAGCAATACCTACAATAGATGAAAAACAAGCAGAAATAGTTAATGTAAGTTATTTAAATAATATGACATCACTTGATTATAAGTATGATGGAAATAATGTTGAATTAAAATTAACTAACTTAGCAAATAATGAAAACAGAGCTGTATGGAAATCACAAGGGGTAGAAAATATTATTTTAACATTAATATATGATGAAAGTGTAAATGTTGAAAATGCTAAAATTGGAACACAAGAAAAAATTACTTTATATAATGATAAGCAAATAGAAAAAGAAAATGAAATATCAATTGGTGCAGAAGAAATAGATTCTATTATTCAAATAGATAGTAGAAATTCAGAAACAAATATATATAAAGGAAAAATGTATGCAGGTATCCCAAGACAATATCAAAGTACAACTGATTTAAAAGTAAATTATGCAAAACCAGTAAATGATATTCAATTAGTAGAAAATGAAAGTAACTATGTAATAGGAGATACAAATACAAATGCAAATGTAATATATAGTCAAACAACTATTAAAAAAGAAGAATTTGATAAAATATTTGGAGAAAATGGAACTTTAACAATATGTGATCAAAAAGGGGAAATAATAGAAACAGTTACAAATTCATCAAGTATAGATAATGATGGTAATATTGTAATCTCTTATTCAGGAAAAGATGTTAAAAAACTTGATATAAAAACATCTAATCCAGTAAAAGAGGGAACTTTACATTTAAATCATGTTAAAACTATTGTTGAAACAGGAGATACTGTAAAAAATGCAACAGAGTTAAAAACAGAAGTTACAGAAAAATATAATTCTAATACAGAACAAAGAAAAGAAACATCTATAAAATTAGAAAATACTACAACAAAAGCAACTATAACAGTTGATAAAGAAGATTTATCAACAGTTGTTTCTAATGATGTGAAAATAAAAGTAAATCTATTTGCTAATGATGAAAAATATGATTTATATGCAAATCCACAAGTATCAATTCAATTACCAGAGCAAGTAGAGAATATTACAATTAATAGTGTAGATATTCTTTATGAAGATGAATTATCAATTAAAGATTATCAAGTAGATGGCAGAAATATAAACATAGCCTTAGAAGGTATACAAACACAATACAAAGAAGATGTAGTGGAAGGTGCTATCATTGATATAAATGCAAAATTAGATATAAATAAAAAATCAGCAACTACAGATAGTCAAATTCAAATGACATATACAAATGGAAAACAAGTTACATATGAAAGTGGCGAAATAGGAACAGAAAGTGCTCCAATTAAAATTGTTGCTCCAAAAGATGTTACAACAATTTATAGTATAAAAGATTTAGGAATTGAAACATTAGGACAAGAGGAAAAAACACAAGTTATGCTAGAAAAAGGAGTAGATGAAAGACAAGTAGAAGCACAAATTGAAGTTATTAATAATAATAAAGATAGTATAGAAAATGTAAAAATATTAGGTGAATTACCAACTAATAATGATGAAAATAATATGGGTATTGAAATAGTAGATGGAATAACATTACAAGGTGTTGAAAATACAAAAGTATATTATTCTGAAAACAATAAAGCAACAGATGATTTAGACAATGAGTCAAATGGTTGGAAAGAGACTATAGAAGATTTATCTGAAGTAAATAAATACTTAATAGTAGCAGAAAATATACCATCTCAAGCTAGTATTCAAGGTAATTATACTTATAAAATACCTGCTAACTTAGATTATAATCAAGTAGCAAATACAAGTTATAAAGTAAAGAATACAGATAGTGCAACTAAAGTAGAAAGTGAAATAAATTCTACTGTAATTAGAATGGATACAGGAGTTGGACCAATTGCTGAAGCAAACTTAACTGCAACAAAGGGTGGACAAGAAATAAACGGACCAGTAAAAAATGGAGAAATTATTAGATATACAGTACAAGTTTCAAATGTTGGTACAGAAGATATAGAAAATATTTCTGTAGTAGGACAAGTACCAGAAGGAACAGTAAGGGTAGAACCAGAAGAAAATTACGAATATACAGGAGCATCTTATTATGAGGAAATAGAAGGAGATAGCTATGAAACTACGATTGAAAGCTTAAAAGTCGGAGAAGTTGCAAATGTATATTATGAGGTTAGAGTAAATAGCAAAATAGATGAAGGAACAGTATTAAAAAATGTAGCTCAAATATCTTATAAAGATGTTAAAAAGCAATCTAACGAAATACAAAATATAACTGCAAAAGGTAATATAAGAGTATCTGTAAAACGTGTAACAGATAGAAAAGTACAATTATATGAGTCAGACACAGTATCATATTATGCAATTATAGAAAACATTTCAGATGAAAAACAAGAAAATTTAAAAGTAGAAACAAACATACCAGATAATTTAACAGTAGAAAGATTAGAGCTAATTACTGGAATGGAAAGAATAGATGGAAAATATGTAATTTCACCAGATGAAAATATAGATATACAAGATATTCCTCAAACTAATGATGATAAAGGACAATCTAATCAAGAAATAAAGAAAGAAGTATTAAAATATTCAAAACAAATAGATATAGGCTCATTAGAACCAGGAGAAACTAAAGTTTTAAGTTATAGTATTGGAATAAATAAACTTCAAAAAGATGATCAAATTAATTTTGGCATTACTGTAGATAATAATCAAGAGAGTTATGAATCAAATGAATTGAAAGATAATGTTGCACATATTGATGTAGGTTTAACTATAACAGCAGATACACAAGGTCAATATGTAAAATCAGGTGATAGTATAAAATATGTTATAGAAATTGAAAACAAATCTAATACAAATACTAATACTATAACTATAAAAGATTCTATTCCAAAACAATTAAGTATAGATAAAATAGTAGCAGATGGAAGAGCTATTACTGAAATAGGTGGAAATGAAATTTCAGTACCTATATCATTATCAGCAAAAGAGACAACTACAGTTGAAATAGATACATTAGTTAATTATTCTCCATCAAGAGATAAAGCAGAAGCCATCACAAATATTGCTTCAGCAGAATTATATGGAGAAAAAATTGCAACTACGTCAGCAATTAATCATATCATTCAAGCAAATGATGGTTCAGTAGATCCAAATGGAAACAATGATGTAGGAAACAATGATATAGCAAATGGAAATAGAACAATAACAGGTGTTGCATGGTATGATGCAAATGCAAATGGACAAAAAGATGCAGAGGAAACAACATTAAGTGGTATAAAAGTAAAATTATTAAATACAGAAACTAATAATTTAGTAAAAAATACACAAGGTTCAGATTTAGAAGCAACTACAAATGAAAACGGTGTATATATATTAGATAAAATTGGAAATGGTAAATATATTGTTATATTTGAATATGATAAATCACAATATGGTTTAACGAAATATAAAGTAGCAGGTGTAGCTGATACAGAAAACTCAGATGTAGCGCTAAATAAATTATTGATAGGAAATGAAACAAAAGAAGTAGCAGCAACTGATATGTTAGAAATTAACAATAATAATATTTCAAATATAGATGCAGGATTTATCAAATTACAAAATTTTGATTTAAAACTAGATAAATATATTGGAAGAATATTGATACAAAATGCAAGTGGAACAACAGTAAGAGAATATGACAATAGCAACTTAGCAAAAGCAGAAATACCAGGAAAATATTTGAATGGAACTACTGTAATTATAGAATATAAAATAAATGTAACAAACAATGGAGAAGTTGAAGGTTATGCTAAGAAAATTGCAGATTATGCTCCAGCAGATTTGAAATTTAGTTCTGAATTGAATAAAGACTGGTATCAAGTAGGAAATACATTGTATACTGAAAAATTAGCAAATGAAAAAATAAAAGCAGGAGAAACAAAAACAATAACTTTAACATTAACAAAGACAATGACAGAAAACAATACAGGTTCAATTGCAAATATAGCAGAAATAGTAGAAGACTATAATGAATTAGGAATAAAAGATTCTAATTCAACACCAGGAAATAGAATAAAAACAGAAAATGATTACAGTATAGCAGAAGCAATTATAAGTGTTAAAACAGGAGGAATGGTATACGCTATAGGAGCTGTTATTGCAACAATTGTAATATTAGGAATTGTAACAATCGTAATAGTTATTAAAAAGAAAAATAATGATAATTTAGAGTTACAATAGATAGAAGGGAAAGGAGGTAGAATTAAATGAAACAATTAAAAAAGATTATAATAAGTATAATGATTGGATTAATAAGTATAATAGGTTTATCAAGTACAACTAATGCTGTTGAATTTATATCTAAATATAATTATGAATTAGGAAAAACTTGTAAAATAAACTATTGGACAGACTACGTGGGTAAGGAGGATGTATATTGTGTTCAGCATTACCAAGGTATTTATCCTCGGTGATATGGAATGCAATGTTGTCTCTTATGTTGATATTGAAGGGAATAAATCAACTGATTTTAATTCAAAAACAGTAATTAGTAACGAAAATGCAAAATTAGCATATATATTAAACGAAAGTAATGAAACAATAGGATTAGCTCAAGGAAATGGACCAGTCCAAAATGCTATTTGGCAATATTTTGGAGAGTGGATTAGTATTGTCGGTAAAGATCATTATTATACAGTAGATGGAAATGCGAAAGAAATAGGTTTAAACAATATAATGCAAGTTACAGGATTTAATGGCAATGGTGATTCTGTTACTGACCATGTAACTGCACATAGAAATGATTCTACTCACAATAAAGAAAATTGTAAATATTGTAAGGCTTATAAAATATTAGAAGATGCAACGAACTATGCTAGTACATATAAAGAAGAGGATTATACTAATATCAAAGACAACACAAATAAAGATAATATAATAAAAAATCTTAAAAGTTATGAGACAGCAGATGGAACAACATATATTAAAATGGGACCATTTAATTGGACATTCTCAGGAACAATGCAAAGTATAGAAGTGGAAAGACAAAATGGTGAAAAAGTGAACGGAGAGATATTATTTAGTGAATATAGGGGAGATAAAGAATACAATTTAGGTGTTGAAGAAATTAAATCAGATAGTGACTTCTATATTTCAATACCTGAATCACCTGAATCATATGATATTGAAAAAATTACTAAAATTACAGCGCATACAAAACAAAAAGTTAAAAGTGTTAGAATTTGGTTCTTAGATAATCAAGGTCCATATCAAAACTTTATCAGAGTAGAACCATATGAAAGAGAAGAAGAATTCTCAACACCATTTGAATACGATATACAACTTCGTGTAAAATTATCTGGATTTGTATGGAAAGATTTATTTCATAATGATAAAACGGATTCACCAATGGCAGGAAGTAGAAATGATATATTTAAAGAAGGTGAAGGAGATGAAGATGAGTTATTAAATGGTGTTATAGTAAGGTTAAAAGATAAGAATACAGGTGATGTAATAAATACTACTATTACTGGAGAACTAGGTAGATATGTAGAAGAATATGGACAAGATAGACACACAGGAAATGGAGAGTATATATTTGAAAAAGTATTTATTGGTGATTTGGACAAATATTACATTGAATTTGAATATGATGGTTTAACGTATACGGATGTAAAAACACATTTAGATATAAATAACGGTTCGAAAGCAAAAGAAGCAACTGCGAGAAGAAATGAATTTAACAAAGGATTTGCAACAGTAGAAGGAAAAGGACAAATGAATTTGAATAATAATACAAGTTCAGGAATAACCAGAGATGATAAAGGAAATATAACACACGAATTATCATATCGCGTTGAATATGACAACGACCGTGAGCGTAGTGTTGCAACATTAGAGAAAATTGATGAAAATGGAAATCCAAAATATGCAATGATAGCAGACACTAATGAAGCAGAATATAACTTATTAGAACATTATCAAGGTGGAGATGAAATTAGGAATATAAATCTTGGATTAACAGAAAGAATAATGCCATCAATAGGAATTGAAAAAGATATACAAAATGTAAGATTAAGTATAAATAATTATCAACATATATATGAATATGCTCAAAGAAATAATGAAAAAACTAAAGAGGAAAACGAATATAATGTAGGTGTTCAATTTGGAATAAAAGGAACGAAAAAATATACAAGACCAATTTATCAATCAGACTTAGACTATGAAAAACCAGCTGGCGCAACAGATATAAATAATGAATTGGAGGTATATATTACCTATAAATTAACAATGAATATTAAAGACAATATTGATAATAAAGAAAATATAGAATTAACTGCTACAATCAATAGTATTGATGATTATTTTGATAGTAGATATGAACTCATGAAAGTAGGAACAACATTAAATGATAAAAAAGAGGTTGTAGAAGGTATAAAATATGTTGTTGACGAATATGACAATCAATTTAAAAAGGCTATTATTTATAATAATACAGAAGTGGGTAAAGATAAACAATCAGAGATATATGTAGAGTTTAAATTAGATAAAGATGCTGTATTAAAAATCATTAATGGTAATGAGACTTTGGATAATGTATCAGAAATAAATTCATATTCAATTAAAGATGAAAGCAATAACATTTATGCTACAATTGACAGAGAATCTGCACCTGGAGATGTTATTCCAGGAGAAGAGAATACAAAAATATATCAACATGATACAGACCATTGTCAAGCATTAAAATTAACAATATCAGACAATGCAAGACAAATGACAGGTAAAGTATTCTTAGATGAGACTACTGGAGAATTGAGTGTAGGAAAAATTCGCGAAGGTGATGGAAAGTATTCAAACGGAGAACAAGGCATTGGAGGAGTTGAAGTTAAATTAAAAGAGATAACAGGATCAGGAAAAGAATATACAACAACAACAGATGAGAATGGAGAATTTATTATTGAAGGATTTATCCCTGGAGATTATACCTTAACTTACACTTGGGGAGATGAAACATATACAGTACAAAATTATAAAGGAACAATATATGATGAAGAAAGGTATAATACTAATAAAGATGATAAAGAATGGTATAAAAAAGATGTAGAAACTAGATATACAGATGCAATAGATGATTACAAAAAAAGAGAAGATATAGATAAAGAAATGGAAAGGTTGGAAAATGGTTCAAAATTTGAAAATACAAAGATGGATTCTACAACACCTACTATGGGAATTGGCGTAGAATATGAAACAACAACTACAGCATCATATGGTGATCAATATACATATGAAATAAAAAACATAGACTTTGGTATTGTGGAAAGAGCAAGACAGGCTCTAGAAATCAAAAAACGTGTAAGTACAATGAAGGTTACTTTAGCAAATAGCCAAGTAATAGCAGACTTTGAAATTGATGAAAATGGTAAAATTGAAGGAAAAAGATCTAATGTAACTTATATGAGACCAAGCGACAGTACAACTCCTAAAAATGGCCTATTAAGATTAGAATTAGATAAAGAAATGATTCAAGGAGCTACATTAAATGTAGGATATAGCATACAAGCAATAAATAATAGTGAGTTAGATTATAATGATGAAGCTTATTATAAATATGGAACTACAATGACAGGTACACCAAAAAATATTGTTACAATCGCACCATCTGAAATCATAGATTACTTGGATAAAGAATGGTCATTAGATAATGAGAAAAATGGAGATACATGGACTTTACAAACAATCAATGATATTAAAGACAAAGTAGCAGATACTGTAACTAATGTTGATTCTGGATCTACTATAGAAGATAAATTAATACTTTCTACAGAAGAATTATACGAGAAGCAAATAGAACCTGGTAAATATGAAGAAGTAAAATTAAATGTCTCTAAATTATTATCTAATACAGATGAAATCTCACTAGATAATGAGACAGAATGTATTAATGTAGCTAAAACAGGAGGAGCTAACATACAATCAATTCCAGGAAACTATGTTCCAGGATCTGGACATCAGGAAATGGATGATAGTATGGCAGAAACAATAATTGTTACAGACAGCACAGGTGATAATAGAAATTATATTATAACAATTGTAGCTATTACATCAGCATTACTTATCCTAGGAACAGGAATAGTACTTATTAAGAAAAAAGCATTGAAGTAAAATAAAAATTGTCAAAAAGTTTAAAGCTTTTTGGCAATTTTTTCGCCTTTATATTGCATTTTTTTGTATAATGTAATAAAATAAAAAACAAAAAAGAAAAAAATAAAACTAAAAACAAAAATATATGTTATAAAATGTAAAAAACTTTTTTAGGTTAGATACCTAAAAAAGACAAAAACCACAAAGGACAAGTAGTAAAATAAGCCTATAAAAAATAAAAAGGTGGTATTTAAGGATGTTTCAAAATGTTATAGAAAAAGAAAATAATAATAGATTAAATATTTTTTCAAATGTATTTTCTCTAAAAAATATATTTTTATATATTATTTCATTCATGTTATCAATGGTAAATTTAGGAGGAGAGTTTTCCGTATTTAGTATTAGTATGTTAGGAGCTTGTTTTGCATCTTCCGTACCATTACTAGGAATAGTATTAGTATCTCTAATTGGTAATTTAATTAAATATGGTGTAGGTGGTGCATTAGGTTATTTTTTAACATCTTTAGTATTAATAGCAACTTTATTTATAGTAAAGCCAGAATACAATGAAAAAGAAAGAAATGAAAAAATAAAGATAAGTAAACATATCTTTGTATCAATTTTAATAATACAAATTATAAAATTGTTTATGTCAGGATTTACAATATATGATTTATTATCAGGAATAGTACTTGCAATTATTGGACTAGTATTTTATAAAATATTTGTAAATTCAACAAACGTACTACAAGATTTTTGGAATAAAAGAGCATTTACAATAGAAGAATTAATAGGAGCAAGCTTAATACTTGCAATAAGTGCAGCGGCATTTGGAGAATTTAATATATTAGGTTTTGGAATCAGGAATATATTAAGCATTCTAATTGTTATGGTATTAGGTTGGAAAAATGGTATTCTAGTCGGAACAACAGCAGGAGTTACTATAGGAGTAACATTAGGAGTGATAACAGGCACAGAACCAATAATGATAGCAGCATATGCAATCTCTGGAATGCTTGCAGGAATATTAAATAAATTCGGAAAAATAGGTGTAGTAGTAGGATTTGCTTTAGGAAATATATTATTAGCATATGTATCTAATGGATATACAGTTGAATTAATACATTTTAAAGAAATATTAATTGCATCAGTTGGATTATTACTAGTACCAAATAATTTACATATTGAATTAGAAGAATTTATAGGGAAAACAAAACTTTTGCCAGTTATGCCAAATAGAGCATTAAATAGAAGTAAAGAAGTAGCAGAAAGCTTAAATAATGTTTCTAACGCAATAGAAGAAATTGCGACAACCTATAACAATATGGGAGATGTATCTTACCAAGCAAATAAAAAAATATTTATAGCCGAATTATTAAATAACTTAGAACCATATAGGGAAAACATGTTATATGATGATTTAGCTGATATAGATGGAAAAATAATAGATGAAATATTTAAGTTTCTAATAGACAAACAAGAAATTGACAGAAGAGCTTTATTAGAAATATTTGCTAAATGTAATAGCTATATTATAGGTTTTGATGATAAAGATATTAGTAAATATTTAGAAACGAATATTTCACAGGTAATACATAGCATAAATACTTCATATAAAATAGCAAAATCAGACTTTATATGGAAAAAAAGAGTAGAAGAAAACCAAAAGAATATGGGAAGACAATTAAATGGGGTATCTCAAGCAATCAAAAAAATGGCAAAGGGAATTGAAGAAGAGATTGTAAAGAAACATCAATACTCAATAGAAGAAACACAAATTATTGAACTATTAAAACAAAAATCAATATCTGTTCAGGATATAACAATAAAAAAAGAAGGAAGATATTTTATTGACATATATATTGAAGATATCTCTAAAAAAGATGAAAGTAACACAATTGAGAAAATACTAACACAAGTGTTAGAAGAAAAAATAATATTTAATGAAGAAGCAAGTGTAGGTAATAAACTAAGCTTTATGTCAGAAGATAGATATATTATGGCAATAGCAACAGGAGGAAGTACAAAAAGTAAAAGTGAAGTTTCAGGTGATAGTATATTAAATATAAGGTTAAAAGATGGAAAATACTTAGTTGCAATAAGTGATGGGATGGGAACAGGTACTGATGCTAAAAAAAGTAGTATGCAGTCATTAAAAATGCTTGAAAATCTTTTATTATCTGGATTTGATAAAAAAATTTCATTAGATTTGATAAATACAAGTTTGATGAACCAAAGTTCTGAAATATTTGCAACTTTAGATATAGCAATAATAGATCTGTATTTAGGAAATATAGAATTTATAAAAAGCGGAGCTTGTCCAACTTATATAAAAAATAACAAAAAAATACAAATGATTAAATCTAATTCACTACCAACTGGAATGGTAGATGGAAATACAGTACAGATATTTGATAGAGATATAAATACAGGAGATATCATACTAATGTGTTCAGATGGAATTTTGGATGCTAATATCGAATATAAAAACAAAGAATTATGGATTAAATATATGTTAGAAGATATAGAAACAAATAATACTAGAAAAATCGCAGACTTAGTACTAAATGAGGCAATTGATAATAATTTTGGAAATATTAAAGATGATATGAGTATAATTGTATGTAAATTTGTAAAAAAGGAAAATGAAGTATAGAATGTCGAAATATATAGAAAATTGCGATGAAAAGAATAGATATTTTAAAAAATATATTGAAAAAAAGTAAGAAATATAATAAAATGCAACTACATTTATGTAGTTGTTTTTTAGTCTGAATTTTAAGTCAAAGATAAAAATCCAAAGTAGAAAAAAATAAAGAAAGAAGGAGATAAAAGCAAATAAAAGAAAAATCACAGATGTTTTACCATTAAATAAATATTGACATTATAATAAAAAATATAATATAATAGGGAGGAATAAAAATTGAAAGAATTTAACTATCAAGACTATTTGGAATATAAAAAATTAGAAATAATAGAAACAAAAGGAATGATGAAACTAGAAGAAAAGGGAGAAAAATATCATATATATCAACCACATGATAAGATTTTTAAAACAGTATTAAATCAAAAAAGCCAAGTAGCAGAATTTATAAATAGAATATTAGAGTTAAAAGAAAAAATAACAGAAAAAGAAATTGAAAAATATGATAGTGAATATATAGGAAATATGTTTGAAAAGAGGCAAACAGATATAGTATATAAAATGAAAGAAAAAGAAATTTACTTCTTAATAGAGCATCAAAGCCAAATAGATTATAATATGCCTCAAAGAATCTTAGAATATGAAGTGGTGTTAAGATAGATTTTGGACACGAAAGCGTAGAAATGTTATAATAGTTTTATACGCTTAGGAAGGAGTGTTCAA
>CANPZA010000009.1 GCA_947588915.1 uncultured Clostridia bacterium | reverse complement strand
TACATGGGAACGCTACATACTCTGTTGTTCCAGACCAAATTGAAGCAGGTACTTTTATGCTTGCTGCTGTTGCAACTAAAGGAGATTTAGTTATAAAAAATTGTATTACAAAACACTTAGAGTCTATAATTGCTAAAATTATAGAAGTTGGTGGAAATGTAGAAGATAACATAGATAGTATTCATGTCTGGTGTAATAAAAGACCTAATAAAGCAACTATCAAAACTTTACCTTATCCAGGATTTCCAACTGATCTACAGCCTCAAATGGGAGTTGTCTTATCCTTAGCAAACGGAAATAGTATGATTCATGAAAGTATTTGGGAATCTAGATTTCAATATACAGATGAATTAAATAAAATGGGAGCTAAAATTACTGCTCAAGGTAAATCTGCATTTTTTGAAGGTGTAAAAAAGTTAACAGGTAGTCCTGTATATTCTTCTGATTTAAGAGCTGGCGCTGCTCTCGTAATTGCAGGAGCTGCAGCAGAAGGTGTCACTGAAATTTATAACTTACAATATATTGATAGAGGATATGAAAATATAGAAGAAAAATTTAGAAAAATAGGTGCAAAAATCGAAAGAGTAATCGAGTAACAAAAGGAAAGAATTAATATGTTAAATTTTTGTAGTTTATATAGTGGGAGTAGTGGAAATAGTTTATTTGTTGAAACACAAAATACTAAAATCCTAGTTGATGCAGGAGTTAGCAGTAAAAAAATTGAAAATGCTTTATTGGATATTGATATTGATCCATCTTCCTTAGATGGTATTTTAGTTACACATGAACATATAGATCATGTACAAGGATTAGGTACTTTATCTAAAAAATTTAATTTGCCTGTTTTTGTTAATCAGGAAACATTAGATGCTATGCCAAAGCAAAGAGATAAAATTGATAGTAAAAACATAAAAACATTTAAAATTTCTGAAAAGTTTTCAATAGGTGATTTAGATATAAAACCTTTTTCTATTCCTCATGATGCTATAAACCCTTGTGGATTTAATATTTGGAAAGATAATAAAAAAATAAGCATTGCAACAGATATAGGTCATATGACAAGTGATATTCTAAAACAATTAGAAGAAAGCCTATTTATTATGTTAGAAGCTAATTATGACCCAGAAATTTTACGTTGTTCTTCTTATCCATTTACTCTAAAATCTAGAATTGCTGGACCAAGTCGGACATTTATCTAATGAAATGGCTGGAAAAACTATTTCTTGTCTTTTAGACTCTGGATTAAAAAATGCAATGCTTGGTCATTTAAGTAAAGAAAATAATTTTCCTGAACTTGCTTACCAAACAGTTATGAATGAATTAATTACAAATAATTCTTTAGACAATAATTCTATTAATTTAAGTGTAGCAAGTAGATATGAACATAGTAAATTAATTAATATTTAGGCGACTGTTTATAAGTCGTCTATTTTAGAAGGAGTATATATATATGATTAAAATCAAAATTATTTGTATTGGTAAATTAAAAGAAGATTATTTGAAATTGGCAGTTAATGAATACAGCAAAAGACTTTCTAAATATTGTAAATTAGAAATCATAGAATTACCTGATGAAAAAATACCTGATAAATTAAATTCAAATATTGAAAATGAGATTAAATCTAAAGAATGTAATAATATAATTAACCATATAAAAAGTGATGACTATGTTATAGCTTTAGATTTAAAAGGAATTCAATATTCATCTGAAGAATTTTCTAAACAAATAGAGGATATTGCTATGATTTCAAGTAATATTACTTTTGTTATAGGAGGTTCTTTAGGATTTAGCCAAAATTTATTAAACTTATGTAAAAAAAGAATTTGTTTCTCTAAAATGACTTTCCCTCATCAATTAATTCGAGTTTTTCTTTTAGAGCAAATTTTTAGAAGCTTTAAAATACAAAACAGCGAAACTTATCATAGATAAATATTTATTTGGTTTTGTAGAGAAAATATAGAAAGAAACAAAATATTTATATTATAGGGGCGAACTAAAAGTTTCATAATATTATAATTTTTTCTTGTTTTAGGGGAGACTATTTTCTCTACAAAATTAAAAACTATATTAATTTAAAATTTTTTTGATTAAATCTTTACTTAAAAAATAAATAATAATTTTCCTGATAATCAAAAATGTGAATATAAATAATAAAAATTTTAATATCATAAAAAGATTATAGCCTAATTTTTTCCATTTGTCAACAAAAACTTTTTGACATTTTTCGACAAAAATATTTATTTTACTAATATTCTACACATTATAACACTAACTATCATTCCAATAATATCTGCTGTTAGTGCTGCAAATAAAATCCCTCTTGTTTTCTTTATTTTGACACAACTAGTATAAACTGCTATTGTATATAATGTTGTTTCTGTAGAACCCATAATGGTAGATGCCATCATCCCTAGCATATTATCTACACCATATGTTTTCATTATATCAGTTGCAATAGCTATAGCACCACTTCCTGAAATTGGTCTCAACATTGCAAGAGGCATAAGTTCACTTGGAAAATGAATTATATTCAAAAGCGGAGTTATAAATCTTATTATAATGTCTAAAATACCAGAATATCTTAATGCTCCTATTGCAACAAATAAACCAATTAATGTTGGAAAAATATTTAGAACTATTTCTAATCCCTCTTTGGCTCCATCTAAAAAATCATCAAATACATTTCTTTTTTCTATTATTCCATAAATTACAATTATTAAGATTACTAATGGCATTGCTAAATTAGATATATAATTTATAATTTGCATGGTATTACTCCTTTTTCCTAAGAATAATTAATAATTTGGTTGCCAAAACACCACCAATTGCAGCACATATAGTGGCAATCCACACAGGAATAATTACTTTAGTTGGATTATTTGAACCTAATGAATTTCTAATCGCAAAAACAGTTGTTGGTATAATTTGTATAGATGCTGTATTTATAACTATAAACATCATCATAGAATTAGTTAATGTATCTTTTTTTGCATTTTCTTTTTGCATTGTTTTCATTGCTTTTAATCCTAAAGGGGTTGCAGCATTTCCAAGTCCTAAAATATTTGCAATCATATTCATTGAAATTTCTTGTTGAATTTGTTTATTTTCCCTTATTTCTGGAAATAATATTTTAATAATAGGCTTTAATAGATTTGTTAATTTATCTATAATTTTAGTTTTTCTTGCAACTTGCATTATTCCACTCCATAAACATATTGTTCCGAAGTAAATTTATTGATAAATTAACTGCATCATTTGTACTATTGAAAATAGCTGAATTTAATTCTTCTAAATTTCCAGAAAAAATTGCATAAGAAAAAGATATTACAATAAATATAGGCCATATTTTATTTAGCATATTATCACCTAAATAATTTTATTCTAAACTTAAATTTTTATTACAATACAATTGACCTACACTTTTATTTATGATATATTAGAGATATAAAGATTGTAAATTATAACTTTTAAGGGGGAGAGTATTATGAAATCAACAGGTATAATTAGAAGGGTAGATGAACTTGGTAGAGTTGTTATTCCAATAGAAATCAGAAATCAATTTAATATTATCGAAAAAGATCCTATTGAAATATATGTTGAAGGTTCTTCTATAGTATTAAAAAAATTTGAAGAAAACTGCATCTTTTGTGGAAATACAAAAGATTTATTGTCTTACAATGATAAACTAATATGTAAAAAATGTGCTAACAAAATAGGAGCATTAAAGAAATAAAAAATTAAAGGTCAAAACAAAGACCTTTAATTTTTTTTCATAAATTCTTGATAGACTTCATTTTTACTTAATTTTCTATCTTTCGCAATCTTTTTTATTATTTCTTTTTTTTCAAGACCATCCTTTTCATACATTTTATAGTGTTGTTCTAAAGTTAAGTTTTCAAAACTTTTAGTCAGCCCAATTTCCTTATTTCCTTCAATTACTAGAACAATTTCTCCTTTTAATCCACTTGCTTTACTAATAATATCATTAATATTTCCTCTAATAAATTCTTCATGAATTTTTGTAATCTCTCTTGCAATGACTACTTGTCTATTTTCTAAAATTTGTTTTAAATCCTCCAAAGTAGTTTCTAATTTATGAGGTGCTTCATACAATATGACTGTTTTACTACTAGTTTTAATCTCTTCTACTTTTTGCTTTCTCAATTTCTTATTAATTGGTAAAAATCCCATAAACATGAACTCTTTTGTACTAATGCCAGATGTAACTAATGCATTTATCATTGCACATGCTCCGGGAATAGGTATTATTTCTATATTTTTTTCTATACATGCTTTTATAACTATCTCTCCAGGATCACATATTCCAGGAGTTCCTGCATCTGAAACTAATGCAACATTTTCTCCTAGTAACAACTTTTCTATTAACTTTTCGGTTTTTATGTCTTCATTATGTCTATGATAACTAATTAAAGGTTTTGATATTTCTAAATGATTTAATAATTTTAAAGTATGTCTTGTATCCTCTGCAGCTATTAAATCAACACTTTTTAATACATTTATTGCTCTTAATGTAATATCTTCTAAATTACCTATTGGAGTTGCTACAATATATAATTTTCCAATTTTTATCTCTTTCATAAATTTATCCTTTCTGTATTATATATTTTAAATATTTCATCTGTATAATTTCCATTATCATCATATATATATAAATTCTTTTCTACCTTTAAAAATGGTCTTGCATTTTTTATTCCTTTAACTAATATTAAATTTGGTTCACTATTTTTATTTGAATACACTATTTTAAGCCTTTTAGGTTCAATTTTATATTTTCTCATTATAGATAATATATCTACTAGTCTATCTGGTCTATGCACCATATAAAATTCACCCTTATCTTTTAGTAAATCATTTGATATTCTTATAAAATCTTCTAAAGTAGCCGTTGTTTCATGTCTTGAAATTAATTTTTTTTCATTTTCATTTTTTAATCCAGTTCCTATTTTTTTATATGGTGGATTTGTTACAATCGCATCAATAGTACTTTTTTCAATTAGATTTGTTAAATTTAATACATCTATATTTAATATTTTAAAAATATTTTCTAAATTATTTAATTTTATATTTTTTTTAGCTATATCATATACTTCTTTTTGTATTTCTACTCCTATTATTTCTTTTAATTTTGTTTTTTTAGATAATAATATTGGAATAATACCTGTACCTGTCCCTAAATCCACAACTTTAGCATTTTCTCTTATTTCTTTTGCAAAATCGGATAATAAAATACTATCGATCCCAAAACAAAACCATTCTTTATTTTGTATAATTTTTAAATTTTTGAATTGTAAATCTTCTATTTTTTCATTTTTATTTAATTTTATTTTCATTTTTAATTTTCCTTTTTATAAATAAATTTATTTTTTTATAATATTTTTATTTTTTTATAATTTTTTAAGAATTTTTACGAACATTGTTTTACTTTTTTGATGTGTTTTTTTAGAAAATTTGTTTTTGTTTGCTCTTTGTCTTGTTGATTATATGTAAACCGCTTTTAAAGGATAAATATGTAGTAGTTTTTTCTTTTGTATTCTGCTATTGCCTATACTTTTATGAGTTTTATTCTTTATTACTGTAATTTCACATAATACATCAATATTATTATGCATTATTTTTGTATTTTACTTCAAAAAGCCTTGTCAATTTTCATGCTTTTTACATTTTTTTACACTATAGTTGAAAATTTTTTAAAATTATTGCTGTTTTTAATCATTTTCATCTGTTTTTTTACTTGAAAACCACCTTTTTGATGGCTATATGTAAACCACATTTTGCATCTTATTGATTTTTTAAGTTTTCTATTTTTCTGTCATTTGCCTAGCATTTCATGGCATATTATTAATCGTTTTTTTATCTGTTTTAACTATACATAATTCATTTTTTAGTTTTCTTTCATTTACATAATTTTTTCTTGCTTTGTTTAGTTTTTTTCACATGATTACTTTATCTTTTATTTTTTCTGTTCTTTTAACAAATTTATTCTCATTTTAATCATTTTTTTCATATTTTATATACTATATTTTTTTATTATTTATTTTTTATTCATTTATTTTTTTTTATTTTTTATTTATTTTTATCTTTTATTGTAAATTTTTTTATTTATTTTTCATATTATACTATAAAATAATTAATTTTGCAAAATAGGAGAAATTATGGAGAAATATATTTTAGGTGAAAATAATAGAGGAGAAAAGATTTCCCCTCATAAAAAATTTAATTTATATAAAAAAAATGCTATAAATTCTTTATATGATGTTGAACATTTTTTAAATAATTTTCAACATTATTTTAAATATTTTAAATTATATAAAATTATGAAAAAATAATTTATTTTATTTTTTTATTTTCTTTTAAATATTTAATTATACCCATTAGATTTTTTATTTGTATATTTTTTAAATTCTTTGGTTTATAATTAACTCCAAAAAATAATAATTTAAAATATTCTGCTATACCCTCATCTCTGAATGTATCTCCTGCCATAAAAGATTTATCCATATCTATGTTATATTTTTTTAATGCACTTAAAATCATTCCTGGTTTTGGCTTTCTACAATTGCAATTTTCCTTTTCTGTATGTGGACACATAAAGATATCTAACACATCTATACCATTTATTTTTAATTCTTCTAATAAATTTTTAGTAAATAATTCATATTCATTTTCTTTTATAATTCCTTGATTTATTAATCCTTGATTTGTTATAATAATAATTTCATAATTGTTTTTTCTTAATATTTTTAAAGCTTCTATTGTTCCTTCTAATAATTCAGGTTCTGTTCTTTTAATCCATCCTTTTTCATCATATTCTTTTGAAATCGTTCCATCTCTATCCAAAAATGCAACTTTTATTTTTTCCATATAAACTCTCCTTCATATTATTTATTTTTATATTTATTTTTCTCTTTCATAAATTTCTTTAAATTCTTCATTTTCTTCGCCATTAATTAATATCTTTATTTTATTCACTTCTGTTAATTCTGTCAAGGTGTTTACTATACAATTTATTAAATTCTTTTTGTCCTTTTCATTTTCTTTAGAATAATTTAGAAATTCATTTGAAAAATCTAATACTACACAATCCCCTTCTAAATAATTTTTATTAAGTTTTGTATTCTCTGGAATTATTTTCTTATTCTTATCATTTTTAGGTCCTTCGATTAATAATTCAATTAGTTTTTCATAAGGATTATTAATTATTTCTTTTATATCAATTAATCTAGCTTCTGGACTTATCTCATCATTTTCTTTTAATGGAAAATATAAACTTACTATAGTTTGCCTTACTTGTTCTTCTGCTATTTCTTCTTGTGGTACATATTCACTTTCAATCTCTTTTGTATTATTTTTAAAATATTTTATTAATAAATAACCACCTATTAATATAATAACTAAAATTATAAAAAATATTAAACCTATTCTCTTATTTTTCATATGATTCCTCCTCATTTTTTATTTTATTTAATATTTATTAGTTGTTTGTCCTTTTTAGAACTATTTTTATTTAATCTTAAAATAAACCTCTATAGAAGTATATCTACTAATTATTTCCATTTGACAAAATCCTTTTTTCCGTATAAAATTAGGGTAGTTGAATAGATTTATTTTGTAACAGGAAGGAAGTTTTTATGATGAATGATGTTTTACATGTTGGGTTAGATGTTGGTTCAACTACTGTAAAGATTATCGTTATGGATGAATTTAAAAATACTATATATAAAGATTACAAAAGACACTTTTCAGATACAAAAAATACTGTTTGTAATGTGCTAGAAGACTTGTTATCTAAGTTTCCTTTAAATTCTTTTACCTTAGCACTTACTGGTTCTGGAGCAATGTCTGCTGCTAAGTTTTTAGGTGTTAACTTTATTCAAGAAGTGGTTTCATGTAAACGTGCTGTTGAAAAATACATACCTAAAACTGATGTCGTTATTGAACTTGGTGGAGAGGATGCTAAAATAATTTATTTTGATCAGTCTATTGAGCAACGTATGAATGGTACTTGTGCAGGTGGTACTGGTGCATTTTTAGATCAAATGGCATCATTATTACATACAGATACAAATGGTTTAAATGAATTAGCAAAAGGATATTCTACAATTTATCCTATTGCTTCTCGTTGTGGTGTTTTTGCAAAAACTGATATTCAACCTTTAATAAATGAAGGTGCTGCAAAAGAAGATATTGCTGCATCTATTTTCCAAGCTGTTGTTAATCAAACAATTAGTGGCTTAGCATGCGGAAGACCAATTAGAGGAAATGTTGCTTTCTTGGGAGGTCCTTTAAATTATTTATCTGAACTAAGAACAAGGTTTATTGAAACTCTTAATTTAAAAGATGATGAAGTAATTAGCCCAGATGAAGCTCATCTTTTAGTTGCTAAAGGAGCTGCCTTAGATTCTATTAATTCAGATATTATTACTCCAAATGAATTAGAGAAAAAGATAGAAGCTTTAAAAAATTCTCATGATAATACAACTCAACCTTTGTCTCCTTTATTTAAAGATGATGAAGAATATAAAATATTTAAACAAAGACATGAAAAAGCAACTGTTGAAAAAGCTCCTCTTGATAATTATGAAGGTGATTGTTATCTTGGTATTGATGCAGGTTCTACAACAACAAAATTAGTTTTAATTGATAAAGATGGTAGATTATTATATTCACTTTATGGAAGCAATGAAGGTAATCCTTTAAAAAGTGTTATGAATATGTTAAAACAACTATATTCTGTTTTACCATCAAAAGCTATTTTAAGATATAGTGGTGTAACAGGTTATGGAGAAAAGTTAATTCAAACTGCTTTAAATGTAGATTTAAATGAAATAGAAACTATCGCTCATTATACAGCTGCCAAAACTTTTGAACCTGATGTTACAAGTATTGTTGACATAGGTGGGCAAGATATGAAATACATAAAAATGAAAGATGGTGCTATAAATAATATTATGCTAAATGAAGCTTGTTCTTCAGGTTGTGGATCTTTTATTGAAACATTTGCTAAAAGTTTAAATCTAGAAATTTCTGAATTTGTTAAAGAAGCAATAAAAAGTAAAACTCCTGTTGATTTAGGTTCTAGATGTACTGTTTTTATGAATTCAAAAATTAAACAAGCTCAAAAAGAAGGTTATTCAGTTGGAGATATTTCAAGTGGTCTTTCTTACTCAGTTATTAAAAATGCAATTCAAAAAGTTATGAAAGTAAGAGATGTAGAAACTCTTGGAAATCACATTGTTGTACAAGGAGGAACTTTTTATAATGATGCTGTACTTAGAGCTTTTGAATTAATTGTTGGAAAAAATGTTATAAGGCCAGATATTGCAGGTCTTATGGGAGCTTATGGGATGGCTTTATTGTCTAAAGAACAATATGAGTCAAATTTAGATATGGAATACAGAAGTACAATTTTAAAACTTGATGAATTAGATAAATTAGAAATTAAGGTAACACATACTCGTTGTAATAATTGTGAAAACCACTGTAAGTTAACTATTAATAAATTTAGCAATGGTCAGATACATGTATCTGGTAATCGTTGTGAAAAAGGAAGTGGGGTTATTACAAAATCTAAAAAGTTACCAAATTTAGTTCAATATAAATATGAAAGATTATTTGATTATAAACCTTTAGATGAGCAATTTGCTACAAGAGGAACTATTGGTATCCCTAGAGTTTTAAATATGTATGAAGATTATCCATTCTGGTTTACTTTTTTAACTACATTAGGATTTAGAGTTATTCTTTCTGAGAAAAGTACTAGAAAAACTTATGAAAAAGGAATGGAATCTATGCCATCTGAATCTGTTTGCTATCCCGCAAAACTTTCTCATGGGCATATCGAAAGTCTATTAGAACAAGGTATTAAAACTATTTTTTACCCTTGTATGCCATATTCTAGAAAGGAATATGAAAAGGCAGATAATCACTATAATTGTCCTATTGTTATTTCATATTCTGAAGTTCTTAAAAACAATATTGAAGGTTTAAAAAGTGATGATATTAAATTTATTAATCCTTTCTTACCTTTTGATAAAAAGAATTTGGTTAAAAAAGTTTTAGAATTAGATGAATTTAAAGAATATAATTTTACTAAGGCAGAATTATTAGAAGCTGCACAAAAAGCAGAAGATGAATATAAAAAATGTAAAAAAGATATCCAAGATAAAGGAACTGAAACTGTAAGATATCTAGAAGAAAATCATTTAAAAGGTATTGTTTTAGCAGGTCGCCCTTATCATGTAGATCCTGAAATTAATCATGGGATTGATACTCTAATAACTTCTTTAGGTTTAGCTGTTTTAACTGAAGATAGCATTTCTGATAAAACAGAAGCAAAACGTCCTATTCGTGTTGTTGACCAATGGGTATTTCATGCAAGACTTTATGCAGCTGCAGATTTTGTTGGAAAGCATGATTGTTTAGAGTTAGTACAATTAAATTCATTTGGTTGTGGAGTTGATGCTGTAACCACAGATCAAGTAGAAGAAATATTATCTAGCTTTGGCAAAATGTATACATTAATAAAAATAGATGAAGTAAATAACTTAGGAGCTGTCAGAATACGTATTCGTTCACTTATAGCAAGTATGAATAAACGAGAGCAAGAAAAAATGATAGAAAAATTAGATGGAGATTATGGAGTTAAAAAGAAAATTTTTACTAAAGATATGAGAAAAGATTATACTATTTTATTCCCTCAAATGGCACCTATTCATTTTGAATTATTAGAAACTGCCGTAAGATCTACAGGTTATAAAGTAGAATTACTTAAAAACTGTACTCAAAAGACTGTTGAAACAGGATTAAAATATGTTAATAATGATGCATGTTATCCATCAATATTGGTTACAGGGCAAATGATTGAAGCTCTTCAATCTGGAAAATATGATATTAATAAAACAGCTTTAATTATGACTCAAACTGGTGGAGGCTGTAGAGCAACAAATTATATAGGTTTTATCCGTAAAGCTCTAAAAGATGCTGGATTTGCAAATGTACCTGTAATTTCATTAAATTTTGTTGGTATGGAAAAAATGCCAGGATTTAAAATAACAGTACCTTTACTAGATAAATTAATGAAAACTGTTGTATATGGAGATTTACTTCAAAAAATGCTTACTAAAAACCGTGCTTATGAAGTAAATAAGGGAGAGACTGAAAAATTATTTAGGACTTGGATGGAAAAATGTAAAAAGTTATTAGAACACTCTAGCAATAAACAATTTAAGCAGAGTATTTATGACATAGTAAATGATTTTGAAAAAATTGAACTTGATATGTCAAACCCTAAACCAAAAGTTGGTATTGTTGGCGAAGTATTAATTAAATATCATCCTTTTGGAAATAATTTCGTAGCAGATATTTTAGAAAAAGAAGGAGCTGAAGTCATCTTACCTGACTTTATGGGATTTGTTAAGTTCATGGCAACACATAAAATAACTTTTAATAACTTATTAAACACAAATAAGACATCTAGTAAGATAAGTAAGGCTGCGATTAAAATTATTGATATATTAGAAAAAGACACAAAAATTGCTTTAGCAAATTCTAAAAAGGGTTATTTACAACCTTGTGACATTTGGCATCTAGAAGATAAGGTTAAAGATGTATTGTCTATTGGAAATCAAACTGGTGAAGGATGGTTTTTAACAGCTGAAATGATTGAATATATTGAAAATGATATTCCAAATATAATTTGTGTTCAACCATTTGCTTGCCTTCCAAATCATGTTGTTGGAAAAGGAGTTATTAAGACTATTCGTGAGAAATTCCCTGAAGCTAATATTTCTCCAGTTGATTATGATCCTGGTGCTAGCCAAGCAAATCAAACTAATAGAATTAAATTATTGATGACTGTTGCTAAAGATAATTTAAAAGTTAAACAAAAAAGAGCTAAAGCCTTAGAAAATGAAAATGCTAATGAAGAAATTAAAGAAGAAGCTATAAATAAGAATATATAATTTTTGTATATCTACAAAACCCCATTACTTCAAAATATAGCAAAGTTAGTTTTCATTTCAAATGATGATATAGCTAAAGCAAAAGTAAAAAAACATTTATAAAGCTATATTGATAAAGTTAATGTTATTGGTTCTTATAAATTGAAAAATTTTATAAAATCCGTTTTGTAAATACAATAAATAAAAAAGCAGACCTAATTATTTAAATAATACTATTTGAATAATTAGGTCAAAATTTTATGATACTAATTAATAGAAATTGACAAATTCTAAAAAAAAGAATATAATGTTATTATAAAGTAAATATTATATAATAATTAATACAAAATAATAACAAAGAAGGTGAAAATATGAATATTTGTAAAACTGTTTTAGATTATATAGAACAATATCCTGAAGATGAACCTATATTTATAGAAGATATAAAAAAATATGTACTAGAAAAATGCGAAAATAAAGAAGATGAAAGTATTTTTAAAAATATAAATGTTATTTTAAATAGATTTAAAAACGAAGGAATTATTAAAGCAGAGTATAAAGGTGTATATTACAAACCTGTATATACAATATTCGGAGAGATGGGGTTAGATACAAACAAATTAAGAAAAATGAAATATTTAGAAGATCGAGAGGGGAATATAAAAGGGTATATAATAGGGGCAAAATTATTTAATATGATTGGTTTAACAACTTTAGTGCCAAATGTAACAGATATAGTTACAAATGAATGCAAATATCATAAACAATATGATGAAAAATTAAGAACTTATATAAAAAAACCTAAAATAGAAATAACAAATGAAAACTATCGATATTTACAATTTATTGATATTCTAGAAAATAAAGATAATATTTATATTGAAGCTGAAAATGCAAATGAAATCTTATATGAAATTATTGAAAAATACAAATTAGATTTTGAAAAAATTATAAAATATATAAGAGAAACAAATAGTAAAAAAGTTTTGGATAAATTACTCGTTTTAGCAAAATAGGAGGATAGATAATGCTATTTCATTTAAAAGAAGATGATTTTAAAAAATTTATTAATGATATGAGCAAAAAAATAAATATTGATGCAGACATAATAGAAAAAGACTATTATGTTTGCACTGTATTAAAAGAATTAGCAGAAAATCAAGATTATTTAAAGGCTTATTTTAAAGGTGGTACAGCTGTATATAAAATATTAGACACAATGAATAGATTCTCAGAAGATATTGATTTAACAGTTGAAGTAATTAAAGAAGAATCTAACAATAGTAATAAAACTAGATTAAAAAAGTCGGCACTTGGATATAAAATTCCTGGTTTAGAGTTGCAAAAAGAAAAAACAAAAGATGTTAAACAAAGTGTAACAGCTTATTATAAATATAATACATTTTTTGAAAACGAAGGAAATCAGCTACATAGGGCAGGGGAAATACAAATTGAAGCTACATCATTTACAGTTAGTGAACCTACAGAATTGCATACAATAGAACCAATTTTATATAAAGATGCTAATGAAAAAGAAAGGAAAATTTTAACTAAAGAATTTGATATAGAACCTTTTCAAATTAAAATACAAAAATTAGAAAGGATTTTTATTGACAAGCTATTTGCTTCAGAATTATATTTTGAAAAAGAAATGTATATGGATTTATCAAAACATTTATATGATCTAACTGTATTATTTAAAACCAGAAGAATACAAGAATTTTTTAATAATGTAAATGATTTTGAAAAAATAGTTGCATATAAAAGAGAAGAAGAAATTTATAGAAAAGGCGGTGTAAATAAAAATCTTCAAATTAAAGATTTTGGATATTTCAATACAGAATATAATGATGACATTTTAAAAGCCTTTAAATTAATGCAAGATAAATATATTTTTAAAGATGAATATAAAATAACAATTGAAGAAACTAAAAGGTACTAAATGAAATAAGAAATAGGATAATTAATATCACTCAATAATTAAAGTAGAAAATAGGAGGCGAAAATTGAAATTTCGCCTTTTACTCATTCCTTTTCTTTGCAATAATCTCATTATATCTATAAAATTTTATTTATATATTTTTTAATCTCTGACATATATGGTCTTGTGTTTTACTTTCTCATTCTTTCTAATAATTTTAGTATAAAGAATAAGCTTTGTTAATTCAATATTTTATTTATGTGTTTTTTCATTTCTTTATATCCTATTTCATATAATTCATCAATTTTTTCCATATCAAGTAAACCTATTTTTTCACTTTTTATTTTTATTACATAGTCTGCTCCTTCCATTTCATAATTAGAAAGTTCATGACATAATAAATTTATAGAACGACCTGCAACTTCAATTAAATTTTTATCACAATTTCCTTCTACATCTGTGTCAAATATTACACTAATTACTTTCTTCGCACCTATAGCTTTTAATTCTTTCCATGGCACATTTTCACGAATTCCTCCATCTATAAGTTTCTCATTATTATAATCGCAAGGAGAAAATATAACTGGATAGCTACAACTTGCTCTTACAGCTTCCCCTATATTTACATCATTTATAAATTTTGTATAATCAGAAAATGAACTTCTTAATCTGCAAGAAGTAAAGCAAAGGACACTACCATTACACAAATTTACACTTGGTATTACTAATTTCTTTTTAATATCAGAAATTTTATAAATGTTCTTTGTTTTAGATATTTTATTTATTAATTTTTCTATTTGTTTTCCACTATTTAATCCATCTATGTGGATTGTTCCTGTGAATATCAATCCTATTATTAATTTAAATATATTGCTAATATCAACATATTTTATTTTTTTACAATATTTTTTAAATATGCTATACATTTCATCTGCATTAAATCCCATTGCATATAAAGTTGCAACTATACTTCCGTGAAGATGTCCCTCCTATATATTCAAATGTTATATTATTTTCTTCTAATGCCTTTATAGCTCCTATATGTGCTGCTCCTTTTACCCCACCGACCGTGCTAAGCATAGACCTATTTCTTTATCCATTTATATCACCTAAAATATTTTATGTTTTAATTAATTGAAACGTTCTTGATTATATGTTATAGTATATATAGAGGTATTGAATATGGAAAAGAATTATTATGATATTTTACAAGTAAATAAAAATGCTTCTCCTGAAATCATAGAAAAAGCTTATAAAGTTTTAGCTAAAAAATATCATCCAGATTTACAATCTGAAGAGAATAAAAAACATTCAGAAGAGGTTTTAAAACAAATTAATGAAGCTTATGATGTTTTATCAGATCCTATTAAAAGAGAAAATTATGATAAATCTTTAAATCAAAATACAAGTGATTATGATAGTCAGAATTTAAAAGAAGATTTTATAAGAAAACAACAAGAAATTGAATTCCAAAGGAAAATGCAACAAGAACAACAAATGGCTTATGAAAAACAATTGCAATATGAGCAAGAGTTAGAAAATGCCAGACAAAAAGCATATTATGATGCATACATACAGGATTTAAAAAATAGGGGATATAAAATTAGATATAAGAAAACTTTTAAAGATTATATTCGCTTATTTATAACTTTAATTATAATTACTCTTGTTTTCTTTTTACTAATTCAACTTCCATTTGTTAAAAACTTTTTTATAAAACTTTATTATGATAATGAAATTATAAGAAATTTAATAGATTGTATTTTAAATGTTATAAAATAAAGAAACTGCCAAGATTTTGACAGTTTCTATTTTATTCTTGAAAGCTAAATGACATTACAAAATCAAGATTTTCTTTTAATTGCATAACAGTTGATATGTTTATTTTACTACTATCATTTTTTGTTATGTCTGTTAATTTTACATCTAATAAGTATGTTTCATTTTCTTCTGAGAAATCACTATATTCTATTTTATAATGTGATGGTAATTTTTCTCTCATTACTTTTTCAAATTGTTCTACGTCGCCAAATGTATTATTTCTGTAATTTTCATCTAATACATTATATGCTGCTTTATAATCTCTATTATTTAACATTTGTATCCATTTATCTATATTCATCATTACCTTTTTCTTGGTATCTGATTTTTTATATGTATCTACAAATTTTTCAGTTGGTATTGTATATGTATCTAATCTAGTTTTAAATGTCATTGGCGCAGTATATTGAAAAATATAAACATTTTCATATTTATCTTGACATACATACTCTTTGTAATCTGATTTATATTCAACTAAATACTTAGTTGCCTTCCATAGTCTTATATCTTTTTCATTTTTGCTAACATATTCTTTAAAATTGTCAAGTGTGCCAAATCGTTTTTCTCTGTATTCATCATCTAGATATTGATATGCTAATTCTGGATTTCCTATAGTCATTTTTTTATAATAATCTAAATATGTCGTTATAATATATTCATCATTCAATGATTGGTAAAGAAATGTGTTATAGTCATTTTGTTTTATTTTCTCTTTTTGACATTCTAATTTTACTTTTTCTATATCTTCAGTATTTCCTTCTATAGGTTCAATTGAAAATGTCATGTTATTAACATCTAGATTCACAATTATATTAATATATTGTTGCAACTCATAATATGAATTTGCTATATAACCATATACAATATATTGGTATAAATTTTCATCTTGTTCATTTTGTACATAAGACATTTTTAATGGTATAAATATTAATTCAGAATCTGAATTCAAAACAAATTCTTTCACATTGTCTTCTGTTATATTATTTTCTTTAATATATTTATCACTTAAAATACTATATATTGTTTTATTTTGGTTTCCTATAGTTATCATTTCTTTGTTTTCATCAAATGCAATATACCTTTGATCATTACTATTAATAATATCTAAATAATTTGAAACACATTCCGCAACAGTGTAAAATCTTTCTTGTTCTTCTTGTCCGATCATCATTTCTGTATCTATTTCTTGTGCTTCTTCTACACCTTTTTCACTTATTTCTTGATTGACTACTTTTTGATTGTTTTTTAGCAAAACTATCAATATAATTATACATATTATTATAATTAGACATATTACAATTAATTTTTTTATTAAACCTTTATTCATTTATCACACCTATTATTTTTTATTTTTATATATAAAAATTTTCTACTTTATCATATGTTCTATTTTTTATTTTTTAATAGAATAATTGTTAATACAATCATTAATAAATTAATTTTCTTTCTTTTTATTAAAAATTAATTTATTAAAGAGTTCTTGAATTTATTTGGATCACAAACATCTGTTGTACCATTATTAACATTTGTACAATTTCCTTGTTCTATAAGAAACCTTACCATTTTCTATTTTGTTTCAGTTACTGCATTTTGCTGTCTTATTCTTATGATATAACAATTTTTTAACTGTAAAAATGCTTTCGTCCTCATTGCACCATCAACTCCACCAGAACTCATAGATTCAACTGCTGGATTCATTACTTCTGGTACTCCTTTTACTTGTACATTATCTCCTGAAACATTATAAGCAAGTACTACATGATAATCTGTTCCGTACTGTATTATGTCTCCTGCTTGCACTTGATTTATATCTTTAATAACTTCAACTGGAATTCCTAATCCATCAAAATCTGCTTTTGATAAAGAAGAAGATGTTCTTGCCCACAATTTTTCGCCACCTGCACATTGATCGAATCCTGCTTGATATAATACTTCTTGTATATATGAACTGCACGAAAGTGTTCTTTGTCCAGGATTATTTGCTATTGGAAAAGTATAATTTACAAAACCTGTATTGAGATACGTATAATTGTTTGAATATATATATTGTGCTACTTTGTCTGCTGCTTGTAAAAGATTACCTGCATTTCCTCCTCCAGTATAATCATTTGGATCTAATATTGTGCCATCTCCACCTTCATATATTCCTCTATAAAACATATTTTTCATGGATTCTGCCCTCTTTAGAGAATTAGGATTGTTAAATCCTGCAAAATCAAGAAATGGATGTCCACCATTAACAATAAAATTATTACAAAAATCTTGTTCATTATTGCCATATTTTTCGTATATATCAAAAAAATTACCTATATTTCCATATCCATAACTAACAGCAACTAATGCATGAATTTGATTTGACTTTAATTCAATATTATGGTTTTTTACCTGTTCCGTAATCGTATCTACTTTATCCTTAATAATATCCTTTTTTACATTTTGAACAATTTCCACATCTAATTCACAACCAAGTGTATCATATGCTCCACTATCTATCTGAATTCCATAATTAATATAATAGCCTTGATTATTATAAATTCCTCTATTACTTCTATGCATTACACCAAATCCAAAGTTTCTATTCCCTGTTATTGTTGCAAGACCATCAGCATAACATTTAAATCTTGCTCTATCTTCTGTTATACATTTATAAATATATGGTGTTGAAGTATAAGACTCCGTACCATCATCTTTTAAATAATGCCATAATGATGCATTCTCCCATAAAGCAAGATAATCTCCTATTAAATCTAAAGAAGTCCCTTCTCCAACATTCATAAATGCACTTAAATCAAACTCACTAAAGTCATATTCTAGCACTCCATATGAAACACTTGTTGCTTTATACATTAAATATTTTGTTAAATTTAATAGGTTTGCTGTTCTTTCATTGTTATCTATTATCTGAAATAAATATGATGGCCTAATTAAATTATGCATTTTATTATCCTGATATAATTTTATGAATTTATTTTCATTTGATTCTACTTTAGCATCTCCTGAACTATAATTAATACTCATATTTTTTGTTGATGTCTCTGTCTTTCTATATGTATTATATGTATAATTTATTGGCTCTCCGTTTTCATTTGTCGTTCTTGCTGTTAAGGTATTTCCATATTGTTCATATTGTGTTGATGAATTACTTTCTGTTACTGTTACACTTCCTTTTATATTCAAAATTTCTTCTTGTTCCCCATTATTCCATCCTAAAGATCTTCTACTATAACTATTTTCTTTTGAATATTTTACAAACCATGTATCCGCATATGTGATTTCTATTTTTGGTGAACATGTTTCCGTTATTGTTGTTTTTTGATCTACTTGCCTGTCTGTATAATTATGTTCATTTGTAGTAATTGATGGCACTTGCTTTTCTTTTACTGTCTCTATTATTCTTGTTGTACTTATATTATCTTGTACTGCTATTACTACTTCTGATTCCATTATCTTTTCTGCTAATTGTTCTGAAAAATTTTCCTTATCTGTATCTATATAAAAATATAGTAAGTATTCATATGGTACTATATATTTTTCTAATGGTGTTTTAAAGTCCATACTTGCATTTTTCGTTACTTTTATACTTCCATCTGAACTCCATGCTGCTGTTACTAAATTTCTATTTTCATCTAATGTGAATACTTTTAATGCTTCATCCAAATTATTTGCATTTATATATTCATCCATTTTTTCTGGTTCTACATATTTTAAATTATAAACTCTTGATTCAATTGACTCTTGTTCTCTTCGTTCTCCTACTATTGTCGCTGTATATCCACTATGATCTACTTTTAAATATTCTAATATTCCCTTTACTATTCCTTGTGCATACAAATCTGTTCCATTTTCTTTTAATAGTGATTCATCTGGATCTCCATCTATAAATCCTCCTTCTGTTACTACTGATGGAAATCCTGATGTCGCTGCATTCTCTATTATTCCTAAACTTCCTAATGCACATCTATCTACATCTACTCCTGCTCCTTTGTTACTTAATCCCATTTCTTCAGCCATATGATTAGATAAAATTTCTGCTAACTGTTGAGATATTCCATCTCCTTCTTTATATATTGCCTGTACTCCTGATCCTCCTCCTGCATCAAAATGTATTTGAATACATAAATCTGGATTCGCATCTTTTGCTAATTGTTTTCTATCAGTAACTTTTATTCCCCCTCTATTGTCTTTTGTACTTCCTGTTTGAACTACTGTTACATTTGAATATTCTTCTAATAATTCCTGTACTTTCATTGCTGTTTTTATTGTTAATTCTTCTTCTTTTAATTCATTACTTCTTGCTCCTTTGTCATCTGTATTATTATGCCCTGCTGCTATTGCAATTACATATTCTTTGCCTTCCTCTCCTGCTGTTTTTTGTGTTTGTGTTGCTCTTGAACTTACTTCCCTATTTACTATTTCTGAACTTTCTTGCCCACTTGTGTTTTCTTCGTTCTCTTCACTTTCACCTTTTTCTCTTATATTTCCTGTCCTTAAATATACTGCTTCCTCTTCTCCAGGTATTTTTACTTCTACATATATTGTTGTTTCTTTTGTTCTTATATCTACCTTTGTTCCATAATTTCCTGTATATGTTACTTCTGTATCATGTGCTATTTTTACTACTTGATTATTGTCTTCTGTTCTCTTTTTTTCCCACTCATCTAAGTATTCTTCTTCGTTTATTTCTGATTTCTTCCTTAAATAAACTGTAGCTTGTCCTTTTACTACTAATTTTTTTCCTTCTTCCCATGTTTTTATTTTTTCTTCACTTGCTGTTGTTTGTACTGTATCATATACCTCATCTGGTTCTTCTATTACTGTAGTATCTCCTCTTCCTGGATTGTCTTCTACTGATCCTATTTCTTTTTTTGGTGTTATTCTTCTTATATCTATTGCTCCTTGAAATCCATTGCTTTCTTCTGGTATATTTCCCCCTAAGTTTGGAAATTGCATTACCAATTCTGCTTTTATTATTTTCTTTACTAATTCTTCTGAATGTATATTATGAACTCCTTCCTTTTTTTCTGATTGCTCTACTATCTCTTTTACCTTTTCATCAAAATCACTTACAAAATCTAAATAATATCCACTTCCATCTTCTGATTTTCTTATTTCTACTATTTCTGATAAATCCTCCTCTATGTTAAATGTGGAAGCTACTAAGTCTGGAGTGTTTTTCGCTGTGAATAATTCTATTACAAAATCAATTGCTCCTATTACCGTTGCCGCAACTAAAAGTATAGCAAAAACTTTTATTAATAATGGCAATGCTGCTATTGCTTTTGCTATTATTTTTACTCCTTTTGCTATTTTACTTGCTACATTTTTTATTCTTCCCAACTACACTCACCTCTTTTTGTGCCTTTATTCATTCTCTATAAGTCTATTTTTAATGAATATATTGACTCTGTTCCCTGCAAATATTCATCATAATCTACTATGTTACTAAAATTAACAGATTTTATATCCATATCTGTTCTATATGAATTATTGAACTTTATTTGTATTGTCTTCGCTTCCTTTGGCTTTAATATTAAATCTTGTTCTGCTATTTCATATAAAAATGAGCTATAATTATTTCCTATTTCATCAGTAATAAATGTTGTATCTGTATCTTTTCTAGTATCTAATAAGATATTTTTATCTGTATTATTTTTTATATTAAAAGTATAAATTTTATAATCCATATAAGTATCTATAAAGGATGCTTTTATATTTACTATTTCATTGCTATTAGAAGCACTTATTTCTTTTCTTCCAACATAACTATTAATATTTAATTTTAATTCTCCTTCTTCTGATACAATTGTTACATAATCTTCAATATATTCATCATTTCTTTTTCCAGTCAACAGCATATTATCATATATTTTTACTTGATAAATATATATATTATCTGATGATCTTGTCCATGATTGAAAAGAATATTGTTTATTTCCTTCAAACTTCCCTTCATAATATAATTTTTCAAAATTCTTTTCTGTAGGATATAAAACTCTTTTTACATCTGTTGATAGTAAATCATAAGCCTTTTGAGGCTCATGATTTACACAACAAGTATAAAATTTGTCAATGATTTTACCAAATTCTTCTTGATATTCTTTTGATATGCTCCCTTGCGTAATAATTGATTTACTTTCTTTACTATAAGAAGAAACACCTATCTCATTATTATTTTCACTTTCATTTTTATTTTGTTCTTTAGCTATATTATTTAGCACTTGTATAATTATAAGTAAAAATACAATAGCTAAAATCATTGTCCATACCTTTATCCTATTTTGACTATAATATCTTAAAAATTTATGCATATTTATTTAAACCTTCCTACATTTCTATACATATCTCCGTCTGCCATAAAACTTTGCAAACGTTTCCATTACTTCTCTTCTTCCATTTTTATTATTTACTTCTGCTTCAACAACATTTTCCATACTTGCACGTTTTTTATCATCTTCAATATAATCTTTTCCAAAACCATTTGCATTTGCAAATGATGCTACATCTACGAATTTTTGATGGCTAGCACCACCAATCTCTCCATCACTTTCTATTTCTGCTCTTAGTACGTTTTTAATTAATTCATCATCTTTTATTTCAGCTTCTTGACAATCAGCAACAGCTTGCATTAAAGTTTCTTCATCACCATTATATCCTATTTCTCCAGCTATCTCTCTCCATTTTCGTATTTGCTTTCTATCCTTCACAAAACTATCTCTAGCTCTTCTATTTTGCCTTTCTGATTGATTTTCTCTTGCTATTGCATAACCATATTTTTCCTGATCTATAGCACTTATAGCGTTGTCTGAAATTTGATTAATCCTATTTGGTAATCCTTTTGTTGCTTCAATAGCTTGTCCCCCTAATCTTTCTGCTGACCTTCCTATCGCATTTCCAGCTAATGCTCCTGCTCCTGCAAATTGCCAAGTTTTTGAAGCATCTCCTGTAGCAAGTCCTGCAGCTAATCCAACAGCAGCTCCTCCTATTGTAGCTCCTGCTTTTAAAGCTGTTTTTGTACCTCTCCATACTTGACGTCCTGCTGCTTTTGCAGCTCTTCCTGCAATTCTTCTCCTATATCCTTTTCTTGGTTTATTCTGCTGAATACTTGATCCTAGTAGAGATGAAGGATTTTGAGACGTTTGTCGTTGCTGTTGCTGTTGTTGATGACTTTCTTCTCCATCTGAAGAATTATTATCGTTCAATCTCCTTAATTGCTCATCTACTTTTTCACGTTCTTGAAATGCTTCCCATTTATTTTCTGCTTCTTCTAATTTGCTACCATAAGTTGTGTTATCTCTTCCATTCGCCATATCATCCCATACTTTTCTCTCTTCTAGTAATCTTTGACGTTCTTCATCTATATCATTTTGTCCTTCACTATCTCCTATTTGCTGTCTGCCACTATCACTATCTCCTTCTTGATTATTAAATCTACTTAGCCCTCTTTTATTAGCAATAAATGGTATTTTTCCTGCATCTTCATCATCACTAGATTTGTCAGAACCACCATTTGCTTTATCTTTTTTTCCTCCAGATCCAAGCCCTGATAATTTTTGTAGTCCTTGCATAGCAAGAGCTCCTCCAGCAAATGATCCAAATCCTCCTGTAGATTCTGCTTTATCCAAACCAAACATCTTCTTAATAAATTTCTCTGCAGGTATCAAAAATGCAATTGCAACTAAAG
>CANPZA010000008.1 GCA_947588915.1 uncultured Clostridia bacterium | reverse complement strand
CAAACTATTTATTATAACTGTTTTATATTTATCTTCTGTTAACATATCCAGTAACTTTATTCTTTTTTCTTCACTTTGTTCTAATAAATTTTTTAATATTTCATCCTTAAGATATTTATCTTTAGTTGTTTCTATAACTTTTACTTTCTTTTTTACATTTCCCGTAAATAACATATAATTTTCATCTAAATTATCATAAAAATAATCTTCATCTTCAACTTTTAATTGTTCCTCTATATTGGATATTAATTTTTTAATAACTTCTATTGCAAAGTTTTCATCTTTTTCTATTCTTTCTATTATCTCATCAGATAATGGTTTCTTGCCCATAGCTAAACACAATTTATTCATATCTTCTGCTTCTTCAAATTCATTAAGAATTTCAATTATTTTATCTAATCTCACTCTATCCATATTCTTCTCTTTCTCTTATCTTATTCATATAACTCTTGAGAAACCGCTTTACTTTTATCTGAAAAATCTCCTATATTTTTAAAGGGTTTTTCCTCGTTCTCTTTAAAGGGATTTTAAGAATGTCCCTCTATCCCTCTTCGTTTGTTCCCATTTTTAGTTCATTCCATTTTTCTAAAGTCATAAGTACTTCTCTTGGTTTGCTTCCTTGATATCCGTGAGATAATTCCTCTTTCTTCCATTTGGTCTATTATTCTTCCTGCTCTTGCATATCCCACTTTAAATCTTCTTTGTATAAAAGATGTTGATGCTTGTCCAGTTTCTACAACTGTTTGAATAGCATCCATTAAAAATGGATCTGTTTCATCATCTTCTTCTGATTCTTTTGCGAGTTCTTTATCTGATTTATTGCTGTTTTCTATAGTTTCTAATATATCTTCACTATAATTTGCTGTTCCATTAGATTTTACAAAATCAACTATTTTTTCTACTTCCTCATCTGTTACAAATGCTCCTTGCACTCTTGATGGTTTTGGCGCACCTGATGGAAAATATAACATATCACCTTTTCCAAGTAATTTTTCAGCACCTATGCTATCTAATATAGTTCTTGAATCTACTTGTGATGATACTGCAAAAGCAATTCTTGATGGTACATTTGCTTTAATTAATCCTGTTATAACATCAACAGATGGCCTTTGCGTTGCAATTACTAAATGCATTCCAGCTGCTCTTGCTTTTTGTGCTAATCTACATATTGCATCTTCTACATCACTTTTTGCTACCATCATTAAATCTGCTAACTCATCTACAATTATAACAATTTGTGGTAATTTTCCTGTTGTTTCTTCTTTTTCTATTGCTTTATTATACCCTTTTAAATCTCTTACACCTTTTCCGTGCAAATAAATTATATCTGTTGTCCATTTCCTGAACAGCCCATGCTAAAGCTCCAGCTGCTTTTCTTGGATCTGTAACTACTGGAATTAATAGATGTGGTATTCCATTATATACAGATAATTCTACTACTTTTGGGTCTACCATTACAAATTTAACTTCACTAGGTTTTGCATTGTAAATAATACTTGTAATGATTGTATTAATACATACACTTTTACCAGAGCCAGTTGAACCTGCAATTAATACATGTGGCATTTTACTAATATCTGCTAATTGTATATTTCCTGCAACATCTTTTCCAAGTGCTATTGTTAATTTAGATTTATTATTTTTAAATTCTTGACTGTCTAATACTTCTCTTAAATGTACTGCTTCTCTTTGTTTATTTGGTACTTCAATTCCTACTGCTTGTTTTCCTGGTATTGGTGCTTCAATTCTAATTGTTTCTGCTGCTAAATTTAAAGCTATATCATCTGATAAGTTTGCAATTTTACTTACTCTTACTCCTTCTGCAGGTTTTAATTCATAACGAGTAATTGCTGGTCCTACTGATACATTTTCGACTTTTGCAGATACACCAAAACTATACAAAGTTTTTTGTAATTTTGTTGCTGTATCTGTCAATAGCTTTGCACCACCTTTTAAAGTCTTTTTTGATGGTTTTCCTAAAAGTTCTAATGGTGGATATTCATAATGTTCATCTTCTACAGTCATTGCATGTTCTAACTGTAAAACCGCTTTTTTATTTTCTTCTTTTTCCTTTTCTACATCTTTGAATAAGTTATTTTCAATTACATCTGGTTGCATTTCATTTTGAGATTGCTTTGATTTTTTTGTTAATGGTTCTAAATCATCATTTGAATGGTCATATTTTTTTAATCCGTTTTTTTCATCTTGGTTATCTATTAACTTTCCGCCAATATTAATTTTAATCTGATTTTCCATCTCTCCATTTTCTTGAGCTTTCAAGGCCATTCGTTCTTCTTTTTCTCTTCTTTTACGTTCTTTCAATGTTTCTTTTGGCTCTCTTGCCAATTGTTTTCTCATTTCTTCTTTTTCAGCTAATCTTTCTTCTCTTCTTTCTTGTCTTCTTTCTAAAAATCCACTAATTAATTCTGATGTGTTTATTCCAAATGTAAATACTACTAATATTATGGCAATTCCAAAACAAAATATTATTGCACCTATTTCTCCTAATAATTTTGTTAGAGGAACTGCACCGAACTGCACCTATTGCTCCTCCACCTTTGCTTTGAGTTCCTAGAAAATAAGCATCTTTAACAACTTCAGATAATTCTTTATTGTTTTGTAATTCACTTCCTGCAAATTGGAACACACTAAATGCAATTGATAGGAAAACTAGAAGTACTGCATATTGAATAAGCTTAGATGTTAAATTTTCACTACCATCTGATGCTAATTTTATACTAAGTGCAAAAATTCCTATTGGCAATATATATTGTATTATTCCAACCATACCACCTAAGATTTCATTTAGTTTTACTCCTATTACTCCTGATTTTGTATATATTAAAACTGCTAAAAGGATGCTAAGTATAATTAGTGAAATTACTGCTACATCCATTTTATTAGCTTTTGTTCTTGTTTTTTTATATCTTCTTTTTCTTGCCATAGATTTTTACTTCCTTCCATTTGAAAAATCAGATACCAAAAGTCATTGCTTTCTGACTTCTGACATCTGACTTTCGGGTTTCATTATTTTAATTCTCTTCTACTATTTTGAATTGTTTTTATTGTATCTTCTAAAGAAATTTGCATTAAATTTAAAGCTTGAGTCATATCTGAGCCTAATTTATTTAATGTTTCATTTAATATATCTTCTGTACTAGATAATAAACTATCAGCATATTCTTTAGTTCCCTTTGATATTTCTCTTGACATTTCATTAGCTGTTTCTATTATTTCTGTTTTTTGGTCATAAGCTTTTCTAGTTATTTCATGTTCATCAATCATTGCTATTATTCTATTTTCTGCTTCTTTTACTATTCCATCAGCTTCTTTTTTAGCTTCTACTAAAATACGTTGTCTTTCTTCTTTTACCCATTTTGCTTGTTTTAATTCATCAGGAAGTTTTAGCCTGATTTCTTTTATTAAGTCTAACATTTCTTCTTTATCTACTATTCCTTTTGTTGAAAATGGTAGATTTTTACTTTTTTCTAATAATTCTTCCAATGTTTCTAATAATGTAAATATTTCCATGGTTTACCCCTTCCTTTTTTGGTTTAAGAAGATAAGATTTGCTCTTCCATATTTTCTTATATCAATTACTTGAATATCTACTTTTTTTAATTGTTCGATAATTCTTTTTTCTTGATCTGTTTCAATAATTATTATACTATCTCTATCTATCAAACCATTTTGTACCATTATATTCACTGCTTTATATGCAAAATCTGTATCATATGGTGGGTCAATAAAAGTAATTGTTGGCTTTTCTTTTATTTTATCATTTAATAAATCTTCATAACTTGTTTGATAAATTTCTGTTTTATCTTCTGTATGTGTTTTTTCTATATTTTTTTTAATTATATTGATTGCTTGTCTTGAGTTATCACACATTATAGATTTTTTAGCTCCTCTACTTACCGCTTCTATCCCGACAAGCTCCACTTCCAGAAAACAAATCTAAGAAAATACTATCTTTAATATCTGATTGAAGAATATTAAATAATGCTTCTCTTACTCTATCTAATGTTGGTCTTGTATTTTTTCCATCTAAAGTATATAATTTAGTTCCTCTTGCTTTTCCACCTATTATTCTCATTTTTTGCATTCCTCTAATAATACTATTTTATTCCTTTTTTTTATAATGTCAAGAGTATTAATAGAAATGTAACATACATTTAACAGTTCTGTAATATATTTCCTAATTTGTAACATTATTCTATTAAAAAACTCTTTTACTGATTTTTTATAATATATTATTAGTATTTTATCATAGTTATACATTCTTTTCAATATAAGAAAATATCATATTTGACAAAACAGACCACCATATTAGGTAGTCTGTTATTTTTCTTTAATTTTTTACACATCATCTTTATTAATATCTTTTAATAATTCTAATTGAGAAATCAATAATGACTCCATTTTTGCTTTATATACATCAAATTGTTTTTTGATTTCATCTAATTCTTTTCTTTTTTCTCTTACTTCATTATCAAGCTCATTTGCCTGTTGTTGTGCTACTGTTTTTGCCTCGTTTAAAATTTGATCAGCTTGTTGTTGTGCTACTTTTTTAACATCTTCTGCAGCTGACTGAGCCATTAATAGAGTGTTTTGTATAGTTCCCTCAATTGCTTTATAGTGTTGTAAACTCTGTTCTAATTCTGTAATTTTTTCTTTTAATTCTGTCGCTTCTTTATAGTTTTTTGTATAATCTGTTGTTAACTCATCTAAAAAGTCATCTACTTCTTCAACACTATATCCATTCATCATTTGCTTTGAAAATTTTTTGTTTTCTATATCTAATGGTGTTATCATTTTTCTCCTCCTTAAATAGACGAACTACCTTATTAATTTACTCCGTTGTTCTTCAACCAAGAAACAGAAAGTTTGCTTTTCATTTCTTCTCTTGCCATTTCATTTGTAATTTCATAATTAGATGGTGCAACTAAAAATATAGAATTAGATATTTTTTGAATATATCCATCTAATGCATATACTCCACCACTAATAAAGTCGACTATTCTTCTTGCAATATCTTTATTTACATATTCTAAATTAACAATTACAGATTTCTTTTCTTTTAAAAAACTACAAATTTCATCTGATTGTTCAAATGTTGTAGGTTGTGATATTACCATTTTAATAGCATTTGATTGTGCTTGTGGCATAGCTACTACTTTATCTCTATTTTTTCTTCCAAATATTTTTCTTTCTTCTACTTCTTCTTCCTCATCATCATAATCGTATAAGTTTTCTTCATCGTAGTCTTCCTCCTCTTGTGTATCCATTCCAAATAATCCCCATACTTTATCCATTAATGCTCCTGCCATAAAAAAAACCTCCTAATTTACTTCCTTTGTTTTATTTATTTAAGTATCTACTTTTTTTTTTATATTGTCAATACCTTTTATGAATGTTTTTAATTTTTAATATTTTTGTAACATTTTTGTAATATTTATTGTACTTTATTTAAATCTGGATTTAATAATATTTCATCATATAAAGATATTTTTTTATATGAATTTATATCATCTTTAGTAAATCCTAATTTTGACAATTCTTCTGAGGAATATGAATCTATTATAGAATATTTTTCTCCTTGTTTTTTTACTTTTATTAAAATCTTACTTAAGTATCCTGCTCTATTTCTTACTAAATAATCCAAATTATCTATTTTTACAATTGCTTGATTTGGAACTTTTAAGCCTTCTGCATTCCACCAAATTAAATCAAAAGTTATTTTTCTATAATTAATTAATTCTTCTATTTGTTTTTCAATTTTTAATATTAATAAAATTTGTTCCTCATCATCTTTTATAATATTTGTTATTTCTGCAGGTATTTCTATATTATTTGACAATCTAATTGTTACCTTTTTTCCTATTTCTGCTGTTTTTGCTTCATCAGATGAAGATGTTGTTGCTATATAGCACTCGAAATTATCTATTACCTTCCCACTTTCTTCACTTGTTGCTACTATTTTTCCTGTTTTTAAATTTAAGCTTTCAAGATATTCCTTACTAAGTGAGCTAAAATTTTCAGGTTTTAAAACTGATTCTAATCCATCTACTTTATATGACACAATTCCACTCATTGGTGCTTTTACATATTCTGCACCAGAATTAAGTTGTGCCTCATAGTTTTTTCTTTCTTCTATTAATTGATTTAAATATGAACCTTTTGGGCTTAAGTCACCTGCAATTTGTGCTTTTTTAGTTACTAAGTTATTAATTTCTTTTTTATACTCTATAAGTTTAGAGCTATCCATTATATTACTTATATCTTCTACTTTTTCATCTATTTGATTTTCTAATAATTTCATATCTGAATTAAATAAACTTGTATCATTTATCATAACTTCTTGTATTTTATTATCTAAATCGTTTACCTTTTGTTTTAAACTTTCTTCATTTGAACTATAATATCTAAATATATTTTCATCTTTTGCGGTTCTCTCACCTTCTGATTTTATATGCATCATTCCATTTTTATAATTTTGACCTTGTACAACTTGTTCATTTCTTATCACATATCCTATATTTGTTTCTTCTTGATATAGGCTTCCTTCCATAATAGTGAAAATATTAGTTGGTTGTTTTATTAATATATATATAGTATAAAAAACATAAATTAATATAGCTAATAAAATAATATATACTATTATTTTATTTTTTGGAAGCAGTTTGTTCTTTTTTACTTTTGTTTTTTCTTTTCCCAAACTTAATCTCATTCCTTTCTTAACTTATATTTTTTATAATAAATTCAACATTTTCATCTACACTTGCTTGTCCATCTAACCATATTGTTTGTTTGTTTTTTCTAAACCATGTCATTTGTCTTTTTGCATATCTTCTTGTTTCCATTTTTATTTTTTCACACATTTCTTCTTTAGTTATTTTTCCCTGTAAATATTCTACTACTTCTTTATAACCTAAGCCTTGCATTGCTGTTGGAAATTCATTATATTTTTCTAATAATTGTTTTACTTCTTCTATTAGTCCTTGTTTTATCATTTTGTCTACTCTTTTATTTATTCTTTCATATAAAACTTCTCTATCCCATTTTATTCCATATACTATATAATCGTACTCAGGTGGATTTTTTCTTGATTCGATTTCCTGTTCTGTTTTTGTTTTTCCTGTGGCATGATATATTTCTAATATTCTAAGTATTCTTTTTTCATCATTAGGGCTTATTTTTTCTATTGCTATTTTATCTATTTGTTTTGCTTCATTATATAAGATATCCAATCCTTCTTTTTTTACTCTGGATTCTAAACTTTTACGATATTCTTTGTCAAATTCTATATTTTGATATTCTATTTCATAAATAAGACTATCTATATATAGCCCTGTTCCGCCCACTACAATTGGTATTTTTCCTTTTTCTATAATTTCTTTTATTGCTTGTTTTGCATCTTTTTTAAAATCTGCAACACTATATCTTTTTTCTGGAGATACAAAATCTATTAAATAATGTTTTATTCCTTGCATCTCCTCTTTAGTTACTTTTGCTGTACCAATATCCATATTTTTATATATTTGCATAGAATCACAAGATATGATTTCACCATTTATTCTTTTTGCAAGTTCTATTGAAAGATTTGTTTTTCCTGAAGCTGTTGGTCCACATATAACAATAACTTTTTCCATTTTGACCCCTTATATAACTTATTTCATTGAATTATATATTTCTAAAATTCCTTCTTGTGTACTTTTCATATATCCTCTTTCTATTAATATACATATAATAAATATAATTAATAGTATTATTAATTTCTTTTTTAAAACATCTTTTTCAATCTCTCCTTCAGATACTTTATCTAACATTCTTCCTATTTGTGGCATAACTATAATTGCATTTATTCCTGTAAATATTATTACTAAAACATTTTGCACATTTGCTTTTATTTGTGCATTTTCATAGTTTATTCCACCTTTGGTTGTTTGGAAGATTATTAATGTTATGACAAACATTAATATTATTCCAATTAATATATATGCAATTTTTTTGCTTTTTTCTATAGTTCCTAAACTTTGCCATGTCCATGCAATTAGTATAAAATATATAATTATAGCTGTAATAATAATAAATATCATATATATCCCTTTCTATTTTCTTGCAAATTTTCTTTCTATTTCATATTTTGACATTTTTATAACAGTTGGTCTTCCATGTGGACAAGTAAATGGATTTGGTAATTCCAATAAGTCATCCATTAATGATGTTACTTCTTTTTCATCTAATGCCATATTTGCTTTTACTGCTGCTTTGCATGCTACAGTTGCAATAAATCTTTCTTCTTTTTCTTGTTTAGATGTTCTAGAAACTGTATTTATTTCATCTAATGTTTCTAAAAATAATTCTTTTGTATCTAAGTCAAAACATATTGTTGGTACTCCATTTAATTTTATTGTGTTTTCTCCAAATTCCTCTAATGTAAAACCTGCTTGTTCAAACATTCCCATATTTTCTCTAGCTAATTCCATTTCTTTATGTGTTAATGTAATGATGTCTGGTAATAGTAGCATTTGAGAATCTTTGCTTTGATTACTATAATAGTTTTTCTTTACTCTTTCATAAATAATTCTTTCATGTGCTGCATGTTGATCTAATATATACATTTCATTGTCTATTTCTAATATTATATATGTATTAAATACAATTCCAATAAATTTATATATTATATTTTTAGGTTCTTCTTCAAATACTGATATATTATCTTTTTTTAAATCTACTGTTTCTATTTCTTCTTTATTTTCTTCTTGTGCATTTTCTATTTTTATATCTTCTACTTTTTCAATTTCTTGTTCTATTTGTTCACTATCTTTTTGATGTAAATCTATTACTGGTGGTGTTCCAAATAATTTGGTATACATTTCATTGAAATCATTTGATATAATTTGTGGATTATTATTAAGTTCTTCTACTTTTTCTTTTATTTGTTCAAACTCTTCTGTTATTGGTGTTTCAACTTTTTCTATCGTTTCTTCAGGTTGTTCAAGATTAATTTCTTCTATTGGTTCTTTATTTTCTATATTTTGATTTTCTTTATCCTCTATTTTTTCAGTATCTATTTCTTCTTTATTTTCTTCTAATTCGTATTCTGTTTTTGGTTCTTCTATTGTTATAGGTGTTATACTTTTTTGTTTTAATTCATTTTCCATTTCTTCTTTTAATTTTCTTAATTTTTCTAATACATCTGATGTATCAATTGGTGAACCTATTTTTATAGTTTCTTCTTTTTCTGAATTTTCTAATATTTTATTTGTTTTTATTTTACTTTCTTCATCTGTATATTTTTCAATTTTTTCTTCATTTTGCTTTCTGAATCCAAATAGTCCATTACTGTCATTTTCATTTTTTTCTTTATAAGTATTTATTGTTTCAAAATTACTCATTCCATGTTTTGGAGAAACTCCTGATACTAAATCATTTTTTAGTAATGTATCTTTTATTGCATGGTAAATAGACTGAAATACTTTGTTTTCTTCTTCAAATCGTACTTCTAGTTTTGCCGGATGTACATTTACATCTACTTTTGCTGGGTTTATTTCAATATTTAGTACTATAAATCCAAATTTTCCTATTGGTATTAATCCTTTATATGCTTGTTCTGTTGCTGCTGTTAGTGTTTTATCTTTTATATATCTTTTGTTTACGAAGAATAATTGGTTTGAACGGTTTGATCTTGCAATCTCTGGCTTTCCAATTACCCCTGATATATTGATATCTTCATATTTATATTCAACTTCCATGATTCCATTTGCTACATCTTTTCCATATATGCTATATATCACATCTTTTAGATTTCCACTTCCATTTGTTTGGATTACGGTTTTACCAGTATTTATTAATTTAATTGCAATATTAGGATTTATTAATGCTATTCTTGTTACAACATCTTCAATATATCCTGATTCTGTATAGTCTTTTTTTAAGAATTTATATCTTACAGGTGTATTATAGAATAAGTTTCTAACAGTAATAGATGTTCCTGTTTGACAACCTATTTCTTCTTTTTCTAAAACTTCTCCACCTTCTACTACTATTCTATATCCTGTTTCTTGCATATCTGTTTTAGATATCATTTCTATATTACTAATTGCTGCAATACTAGCTAATGCTTCTCCTCTAAATCCCATAGAAGTAACTGTATTTAAATCATCTGCTACTCTAATTTTACTTGTTGCATGTCTTTCAAAGGCGATTTCTAAGTCATCTTGTGCTATTCCTTTTCCATTGTCTGTTATTTTTATATATGATATTCCTCCATTTTTTATTTCTACTGTAATATTGTTAGCTCCTGCATCTATTGAATTTTCCATCATTTCTTTAACAACTGATGCTGGTCTTTCTATTACTTCTCCTGCTGCTATTTTATTTATTGTTAGTTCATCTAATAATACTATATTTCCCATTTTATCCTCCGCTTTTTAAAAAACTTTTCTTTAGCATTTATTATATCATTACTTTTTTAATTTTGTATAGTTTTTTGAAAGTTTTTTAAATAATTTTACAAAGTTTGTATATATTCTAAATTTATATGCTATGTTCAATCTCTTTCGCCTTGACTTTCTATATATTTTTTTATTACCTCTATAGGTGTCCTCCTGTTGTAATCAAACAAAAACTTTAACTCCAAAATTTATCTTTCCATAGATTCTTGCGTATCTGTTTTAAAGTTTTTAAAAAAATCGTATAATTAAGTTATATCAATATATATAGATTTTTGAATAAAGATTACGTTTTTCATTAGAAATTACATTTAATAAAAATATTGATTTTTCAGTATCTAATAAGTTATACCCTAAAAACGTTAATATATCAATATTTATATCATGATTTTATATTTTAAAAAGTTGGTAATTATTGATATTACTTTATTTGAGGCTCGTTCAGAAAAATTCATGTATTTATCCTGATAATGTTTTTAATATATCTAGTTTATAATATCTCTTGCTTTTTATTATCCTAAAAATTATTTGTCTTATATTATTTTTAATATGCTGTAGGCAGAACCTTTTTACAGGTCCTGCCTACATTTTAGATATATTCATATCTCAATTTTTCTCTGCTTTTTTGCCTATGCTGTTACTCGTTTATCTTTCGTTTTAAATATAGGTTCGTTTTCTTCTTCCTTTTGATACACATATACTAATGCTATCGCAAAAGCTACAATTCCTATAAATGAAAGCAAGCTCCACCAAAAGAATTGTTTATTATAGGGATAAATACTTATGCCCGAAGGAATTCCAAGAAAAAAATTGTTTCCATCTGTTGTACCGTTTCTTTGTTTTTCCAAAATAATAGACTGGCTAATTAATGGCTCTTTAGATGCTTTTTTTAGTGCATCCCTACTTTTCAGAAGATTATTGTACCATAAACCAATATTATTTTGTGGATTCTTACAAAAAATAGAAATCTGTCCTCTTGTCAAACCCTGTACTTTTGCTGATTCAATAGCTGCATTCAAATTTTGTTCCGCAACCTCAACAGTGCCTGATTTTGCATAATTTGAAAGATATCCTCCAATCTGATCATCAAATGTTTCTACCGCATTAATCCGGGCTATAGCCCACATTGCTAATGACACGATTGAAATAATGAATAGTGTCCAACAAAACTTTCCTTTTGTTAACATACAAATTGCCTCCTTTAATACGCTATTTTAGCAGAGATAAACTTTGATATAACATTATTATATCAAAATTTTACATAACTTTCAACCTTTATGTAAAATATAAATAACAATTCTTGTTAAGCTGAAAAAAAATTACCTTAGATTTAACCTAAGGCAATTCTTTTTTATTTTTCCTCATTTTTCTTATTACTTAACTTCTTTTCAAAATAGTTAGTTAAACCAATTAATGTTAAAATATATACTATTAAAACAAGAGAAATAGTAAATCTACCAATTGGTATTCGTGTAATAGCCATAACACTTAACAAAACTAATTGTGCAATTATAATTGATATAATAGAAATCAATAATGTTTTTGATATATTTAATTTATAATATCTAATTGCAAAATAAATTAATATAATTACAGTTGCTATTATAAATGGAACAATATATGGTTTAATAATATCTCTTCCTCTTACATGTGGATTATTTGCAATCATAGTATTTTCAGCATTTAACTCTATTTGATATTTTTCATTTAGCTTATTTACTAGGTTGTTCTTTTGATCTTCAGTTATTTCTTTAGTAGTAATATTCACAACATCTTCAAACTCTCTTGCTTTTTGAATTATTACTTCTTGTCCTGGAAATATTTCATCAGTTATTTGTCTTATATCATTTATTTCAAATTCTTTTCCCAATAGCACTTGTACTTTGTTAGATTGTTGATATTTTAATTCAAAATTCAATCCAAAAGTAAAAGTTATTATTAATCCTACTATAATTATAATAGCTACTATACATGCAATAATTTTTGTTTTAGTATTTATATTTTTCATTTCTATTTTTCCTTTCCGATTTTTATTAAATTACTAGTTACTAACATATTATAAACTACCATTAAAACAAATCCCCAGAACATTACCATTCCAAAACTACTAATAGGAGACCATTTTATAAAACAAAATACAATTGATAATATAATTATAGGCAATATCTTTATAAAATGTTTTTTGTAAGTTTCTGTTTGATTTGATTCTTTCAATAATTTGTTCATTAATAAATAATTCAAACACATTATAATTACTATTGCTAAAAATCCTTCTTGTGCAAATACAACATTTGTATATCTAGTAATTAATAATAAACATGCTAAAAATCCTATATAAGAAATAGATGTAAGCAATCCCAATAATTTATATCTAATAATTAGTACAATTACTCCTATAGCTATTATTCCAATTGCAACATATATTACTATTTGTATTTGATTACTTGTTATTTCTGGAAAAATGTATTGATCTTCTTCTATATTATATTTTAATGGCATATTACCTGTATTTAATACAATTGCAACATTAGATGCTTGCATATGATTTTGCTCAAGTGTGTCAATATCAGTTGTTGCATTTCCCATTGATAATTGTATTATACCATTTTGTATTGGTTCTTCAAAACTTGTTGTAGTCACTTCTTCATCATTTATTTTTAAAACTACTTGTTTCTCTTCTTCGCTTTCTTGTGTTGTTTCTTCTTCTGTTTGTGTTGTATTATTTTCTACTTTTTTATACGTATTAGTAATATCTTCTAATTTTTTTCTACCTTCTTGATTAAACTCAATTTCTAAATATATGTTTCTACCAGTAGATGTACTACTTGCTTGTCCAATCATTACTCTAGCATTCTTAATATCACTATTTTCCATTAATACTTGGTTTGTAGAGCTATCAGCTATTTCAAACTTTCCAGATGAGTTAATTAAACTAATTGTATTTCCTATTTGTTCATTTTCTGGCAATTCTATTATAATATCTCCATTTTCTTCATCTAACCTTATTATATAATTATCTACTCCTGTATCTTTTAATCTTTGTTCTATTATTTTCTTTGATAATTGATAATTATTTATGTTTTTCATTTCTTCAGTATTATTAGGTACTTCTTCTTTAGTATATCCTTTTTGTGTTAATTCTTCATCTGTCAAATCATCTGCATCTGATACTTCATTCCCTTCAGCATCTTTTACTACTGTACTAGTTTCTTTATCTAATTCTAGTCTTATACTTCTTACTCCTTTTAAATCCATTGCATATGAATAATCTCTTACTTGGTTTTCCATTCTATTTTGTTTTTGTACATAAATACCAAAAAATCCTATCATTATAACTAATATAATTGCTAATATAATTGTTAATATTTTTATTTTCTTCATCTTAACCTCCAACTATAATAATTTAGTATTATTAATTACTAATTCAAACCATATATTTAAATATTTTGCCGCATATTTACTCATCATGGTTCTATCCATAAAAATTTCGAAATAGTCTAAAACTGGACATATTTTTGTATCAATATTTAAATTTAATACAATTTTTCTTTCTTTTTTATCAATTTTAAGTTCTGCATCTGTTACAGCATAATTTACTCTATCATGTATATCAAATGTTGACAAATTAGTATTACAAACTCTATCTCTGTGTACATCAGATTTATCTGCTAAAATAACTGCAGCTGATATCTCACTTACAGCTGTTCCTGTATTTTCATCATGATTTCCAATTGCCATCATTATTTGTGTTCTTTCTTCTACAGGCATTCCCATATCTTTTAATATGTTATAACTTAAAATTGCTCCACTATGTGCATGGTCTGTACGATTCACACAGTTTCCAATATCATGTAAATATCCTGCGATTTTTGCAAGTTCAACTGTTCTTTCGGGATATCCTAAAGTTTCTAATATTTCTCCTGCTCTTCCGTGATACTATTGAAATATGTCTATGACTGTGTTCTGTATATCCGAAGACCATCTAATTGTTTTTGTGCCCCATTGATTAAAGCTTCTACTTCTTTATTTTCAATAACATCTTGTAAATTTACCATATTTTGCCTCCTATTTGTCCTTATAAATTTTATATTAAAATTCAAAAAATATCAACTGTTTTTGATAAATTTTTGAAACAAATAAATTTGTGCAAATCAATATATAATTAATTTGCACAAATTATTCTTAATTGATACATATATTAATCAATTAAATAAGCTAAAATTTTATAGTTTTAGTTTATAAAAATTTTTATATTTTTTATCTTTTATTTATATTTATCGCTTTTTTAATTCTTTTTTTACAAAATAAATAAGGTAACTTTATCTCCCTCCTTTATAATTTTATTTGTTCTGAGTGCACTTTTATTTGAACATCTTGTATAATATCTTCTATAGAATGATTTTTATTTTTATCATATGTAATCTCTAGTTTATAATTATCTTCTTGTATTTCTCCTCTTTTTAATAGAATATTTGATGTTCTATTATTTTCCATAGGTATTTCCTCATTGTTTTTGTATAATTTAAATGATATCGCTTCTTCTGTATTTTTTATAATTTCTACATAATATTCTAATTCTATTTGTGAAATATCTCCATTTTCTTTACAATTTTTTACTGTGAAATTATAATATTCTTTTTCATTTTTTCCATTTACTTCAATGACTGGATTATTTTTTACAATTAATATTGGTTCTGCGATTTTTACATTTGTTTGTATATTAGTATTTTGATATGCTTTTGCCATACTGTATCCACAAAAATACAACATTAATACAATAATAATTATAAAAATAATAACAAATCCTTTTCCGTGTAATTAATCTTTTTTTATTTTTCATCATTCCTCCTTTTTATTTTTGTTAAGGACAAATATTTACTTGTCCTTAACTTTTTAAATATTACAATTAAATATAAAATAAATAAGAATAAAGATTTTTTAGCCAATTAATGTTTGTTATAAACACTTCCTAAATTTCTTATAATTTATTACATTATCTTATGTTTGTGGTAAAATCTGTGTTCCAGAAACAATTATGTTAAAAGAATAATTACTTTTATTTTGTGCATCAATTGTATCTATTTTATCATTAGCAATTATTTCTTCTATACTATTTCCTGTTTCATATGGCCATTCCCACTTGATTGTAAAAATTCTTGTTTTATCCTGTTCATCAGAATTAATGGTTCCTGATAAAACATCCTCTAATTCTGATATAGAATAATATTTTTCATTATCATAAATAAATAGGAGATTTTTAGGTTTTGAATTTTGCTCTTCAAATTTTATAGTATAATCGATACCAACATCTGAATTTGTAGAATCTAATGTAATATCAAAACTTCCATTTGTACCTGGTGCTATTTTATTATTAAGTAATGTTTCATTATTAGATGTTGTATTTAATTCAATTGTTTGTACTTCTTGTATTCCTCCATTTACTTTAAAATCCCATGTAGCAATTTGAGTAGTTACATCTCCTCTTACTTCTGACATATATTTTGAAAAACTTTGTCCTCCTATAAATGCTACAATAATAGATGATAAAATACTAATTACTATAATTACTTTTTTTCTTTTACTCAAATAGGCATTCCCCCTTTCTGTTTTTATTTTTAGTTTTGTTTGGAATTTTCGATAAAATTTTTCGAATTAAAATTTCTTAGAATAAATTATAGAAATTTGAAAATGTAATTTGATTATAATTTCATATTTTAAAATTGTCAAGAACTTTTCATCGCAAATTTCGACACTATTCGTGTTTTATTTTTTAGATTTTTAGTATTGACTTTTCCATTTTTTTACAATATAATTTTTATATATTTTTATCTTTATTTTTTATCGTTTTTTCCAAAATATAATAAAATATAATTTCAAAGGAGGTATGTTTAATACATGAATAAAAAAACTAAAATTTTGATATTTTTATTTTTTATTTTTAGTTGTTTACTGTTTTTTCAAAATAGCTTTGCAAAATATGTTATAGAAGATACTTTCGTAGTTGCAAAATTACATATAGATAGGTGTAAGCCTTCTATAGAACTTATAGATATTTATACTTCTAATCCTGAATATCCTGATTATGCTAATAAAACACATCTAGTTACAGCTAAAATAAAAATAGTTGAAAAAAATATTGTAAAAAATAATTTCTCTATAGATAAAATCCAGATTTTTATTAATAATAATTTAATTCTACCTGATTTCAAAAGTTTTAATCTTATATCTGAAAATACTAATGAAAAAATATATGAATTTTCTTTTACAAATGTGACATTTGATGGCAATTTATCTATTATGATTCCAAGTGGCATTGTAGAAGATATTTCAGGTTTAACAAATGATGAAAAACTTTTTAATACTAACATTATAATTGATAATATGCCACCTGTTGGTACTTTTGAAGAAGTTGAAACTTCAAATCAAAACTCAATTGCACAAATTACTTGTAATGAACAAATAAGACCTATTTCTGGATGGGATTTTTCTGACAATATTTTATCTAAAGAATTTACAAATCCAGTTTCTTATGAATTACCAATAATGGATTTAGCTCAAAACTCTTCTCTAATTTTAATAGATATAAAAAAGGCAAATAATATTATGCTCGAATATGGAACTTATGATGATTATAGTCATCATTCAGTTGTATCTGGTGGTAAAATCCCATCATATGATATTATCTCCTCTAATTCTATTTGTAAAACAGAAGCTATTTATATGAGATTGTCTGGTAGTATAGATTCCTCATTACTACAAGGAAGATGTTTTATACATACTTTTTGGGGAGATAATGCATATGGAATCTGTAAATATTCAGGTCTTACTTATTATCATGGATATAATTTAAAATCCAAAGATGATTGGATTGATTCTACATCTAATAATACATTTAATTATAATGGGAAAACATTTATACAATTAGGTGGTATAGGTTTAAATATTCCAAATGCTATATCTTGTAATGTAAAAATTCCTATCCCTAATGATGTTGCAAAACAATATTTATATGGTATTTCTGGAATACAATTTAGATTAAATGATAATATAGATTATTCCATAGTTTATCAAGCTTATGTTAAAGATGTTGGTTGGTTAGGTTGTTCTTGTGATGGACAAGAAAATTTATATAACCATACTAAACCTATATCTACTTTTCGTATGAATATTATTCCAAAATCAGAAAAGCAATTCCTTATTAACTATTGGAATAAAGATGTTTCTTCTAAATAATATAGCTATTTTTTATTAACTCCAATAATTCCACCTAATACTCCAAATATCATACTTATTACAATCATGATTATGCTTTGTACATTTAAACTAAATTTCCAATTTAGTATACTTGAAATCATGTATATTATTAATATATAAATTCCACCTATTAAAGCTCCATTTATTAATCCGTTTTTTCTTATTTTTATATTTCCAATAGAACTTCCTATTAAAATACTTATTGCTGTTATAACAATAATTACAGGATTCATAACTGCTTCACTTACACCTGTATATGTTAATATTACTGCAAATATTAATAATAAAATAAATGTTGTTACTAATGATATTAATACACCTTTAGCAATGTTTGAAAGTGTTTTATCCATTTTCTATCCTCTCCTTACTTTTATTAATTTGTATGTATAAAAAAAAGAAATAGAACTTTAAGGTTTCTATTTCTTTTTATTATTTTAACTTTTTTAATTATTTCCTATTGTTACTATTCCATTTTGAATTTGAACTTTAGACATTGGAATTGAAACTAACGGACGAGCTCCATAGTAGGGATCGTCATAGCTGTTGATGCCCACAACCCCGCGGCTGCTCACAATGCACACATCGTCCGTGCTACTACTACTAGGGGAAGCCAGCCAATAAGAATCTCCGTTATTATATAATCCTTCATTTTTATTCTTTAGATTTGGTAATATTGTATTTTTTATTGGATTATTATCTTTTAAAACACTTGGTTTATTATAAGTATATCCATCCTCTGAAACTTCTGTGTCATCTAGTATTGCCTGTAAATCTTTTTCTTTTTCTCCTTCTGTTTGTCCACTTGCTACCCATGATCTTACTAATAATTCTTTTGTTGGTCCTCCTACTGCATATGTTCCAGCAGGTGCAGTATCACCTACATAGTCTGTCCAATTTTTTGAATCACATAAATATGCTGTTGCTCGTATATTGTCATTTTTATCTGTAGTAGGATTATTCGATAACCACTTTTCGTTATATTTTAATCCATAACCTGTTTGAAATACTTCCTCTTGTGCCCCGTCATCATAATTTCCTTCTGTGTCTTTTGGTGTTAATGGTATTCCATTGCTACTTGCTCCAAATGCTGTTTCTGAAGCTATTGTTTGTGATGATATTAAAAACATTTCATCATTACTTGCATAGAAGACTCTCCAATCTCCTATTGCTTCTTTTATATCGTTACTTGCTTTAGTACTTATTTCATACTTTACTATTTGCCCAATTAATACATTTACTTGGTCTGCTGTTACTGTTGCACCTCCAGTGTTTGTTGTTCCTTCTATTGTTCCATCTTTTTTTAATGTATATGTGTTTCCACTTGTAAATGTCACTTTAAAATTTTCTCCATTTTTTGTTACTGTTGCTCCACTATCATATCTTCGTAATTCTTCTTGTAATTTATCTGCCTCTACCGTTTTTCCTTTACTATCTACCATTACTGCATTATATGCAAGTCCTATTTGATCTTTTTCTTCTGCTTTACTATTTTCATCTTCTGCCTTGCCTGCCTGATTTAGTATTCCCTCATCTCCTGTTAGCATTGCAATTGTTACTCCTGCTAATATTAAAAGTACTATTATGGTTATTACAAGCGCAATTAGTGTAATACCTCTACCTCCTTTTAATATTTTGCTTTGTTTCATTTTTACTTTTTGTTTGTACATCTTATTTTCCTCCTTCTTTTGTTTATGTAATTTTATTATTATACTTACACATAATTTATATCACATTTAGTTATATTTTTTCAATAGTTTTTGAAAAATATTCATTAATTTTTATAAGTTTTTATTTTTTGTGTTTTAATAGAAATAATATTATATCTTATTATAAAATTAATAAAGATTTTAAATTTTTTTTATTTTCAAAAGAACTTTTGACTAGTTTTATTTACAAAAATATTGATACTCTTAAAATTTTGTACAATATACTAAAAACAACAATTTTGTTTAGCATAGTAAATAAATTTATGAATATTCTAAATACATATTATAAAAATGTGAAACAAAATTAACAAAATTCATAGAAAACATTTCACATTTTTTAATTTTTGTGATATAATATAAGTGTGAAACAAAATAAATGAAAAAACAATAAGGATGTTTCACATTTCAAAGGAGGAATACATCATGGAAGAAAAGATAGAAATTATGAGTCTTCTTCAAAACAAACAATTACTTGAACATGAACTACAATCCATTGCTTATGGTTCAGTTGAAATAAGGCAAAAGGATTCAAACAAATATATATATGTACATTATAGAGAAAATGGAGTAGCTTTAACAAAATATGTTGGAGAGTATTCAAAAGAATTATATAATTTAATATTAAATAATAGTATCAAGGCAAAAGATTTAAAAAAACAAATAAGAGAAATAAACAAAAAATTAAAACAATTAAATTATGTAGAAGAAGAACTTTCTGAAAAAGTAGAACAAAATATAGATTTTGCAAAAAGACATTTAGTAGATACAATATATAAACAAGCAATATTAGAGGGAGTTGCAACAACATTTGCAGATACAGAAAGTATTATAGAAGGCGGAAAAGTAAATAATATGACATCTGATGATATACTTAAAATAGTAAATTTAAAACATGCATGGGAATTTATACTAAATAAAAATATTATATTAAGTAATACAAATTTTGCTTTATTATGCGAAATAAATAAAATGGTAGAAGAAGGATTTTATTATTCAGCAGGTAAAATAAGAAATGTTCCAGTAACAATAGGTGGAACAACATGGAAACCAGATTTACCAATTGAAAGTATTATTAAAGAAGAACTAGAAGATATTTTTATCAAGAAAATGGATGTTGTGGATAGGGCTATAGAACTTTTATTATATACAATGAAAAAACAAGTATTTATTGATGGTAATAAAAGAACGTCAGTAATTTATAGTAACCATTATTTAATTTCAAAAGGAAAAGGAATTATAGCAATTCCAGCAGAATTAACAGAAGAATTTAAAAATTTACTTATTCCATATTATGAAGGAAAAGATGAAAAACAAATAAAGAAATTTATAAAAGAAAAATGTTATATGAGTATATAGAAAAGGAGTAAATATGGGAGAATATAATGGAAGAATAAATGTATCAAAAGATACAATGCTATTTATAGTAAATAATGTATTTAATCAAGATATTAAAGAAAGCACAACAAAAGAAAATATACTTAAAATGATGCCTGAGATATACGAAAATGCTGATGACGAAGAAATAATAAAAATGCTACCATATAGAGCATATAAAGATTTAGAAAAATTAACCAAATATATAAAAACAAGTGATGATATAAAATCATTTTTCTATAAAAGGGAACATCCAGATGTAAGATACTTAGAGGAAGCAATGATTATAGTCATGAGAGCAAAATATGACCAGTATAATTATTCACTTAATCCAGGAGTTATAGAAAAATTAACGAGACTATTCTCAGAAAAAAATAAAGCAATAGCCAAAAGGTATGGAGATATAGAATTTTTAACAGTAGGAATGTTATATTCGTATGGAATAGTAGATTTTAAGTTTTTAAGAAAACAATTGTGTAAATATATGAATGAGATAATAACAGAAAAAGAATTACGAGATATATTTTTTACAAGATTGAATTTAAATATATTTGTAAATGATTATAATATTAGATGGATAAATACGAATGAAATACAAGATTTTGTTACATATTTAGATGAAGAAGAATTATCATTTAATATGGGAGAAATTGATATAGGACAAATTGCAGAAGAACAAAAAGCAAGAAAAATGCAATATAAGCAATTTAGTAAGCAAAAAATACTAAAAAGAGAAGAATATTACTTGAATGAAAAAGCAAAAAAGTTATATGAGTTTTTAAAATCTAAAAGTGATACCATACATGAATGGTCCTTTAAATTGTTAGTAAAAAAGAATGAATTAGGAATAGATGTTTTAGGAGAAATGTCTAATATGCTCATATTTGAAGATGATTTTGAATTTAAAAAATTTATAGATTTATTTACAGATTGGTATAATAATAGTCCTCAATATATCTTAGGTGGATATTCGCCAAATGAGTTTATAAATTCACGCAAATAGATTTAGGTAATTGCGAAACTATTTTGAAAAATTGATTATTGATTTATCAAGGAAAAATGACATTGAACTAAAAAATAATACTGAATTGTCTATTGATTATGAAAATTAATTTATATGATATCAGATGGAAAAGTCATTTTTGTAAAATAGAACATAGTAATATCAATAGTTTAGAGTTTCGCAAATATTTTTTTATTTAATAATGTTTATTAACTTTTAGATTTTGTTAGACCAAAATCTTATTAATTTAATTTAGGGAAATATTTTAAAAATGATAAAGAAATTTTTGAAAAAATAACAAAAGATAACAGATTGGAAACTGCAATTAAGAACTGTAAAGAAATATATGAACAATTCAAAAGTATTTCTACTGAAGCAAGTAAAAATCCTTGTACTACAGTTTTTATGTTAGTAGAAGATTTGAGTGAATATTTGAAATTATAGCTATTTTCTTATCGTAGAATTGGTGATTTTTTAAAGGAATTAAAATTAACTGAAGGTAGAAATACAGAAATTCCTAAAATTAAAAGAGCTTTGAAAAATAATGGTTCACCTGATCCTATTTTTGAAACTGATGAAGATAGAACTTATTTTATTACTACTATTTTGATATATGAAGGATTTAAAAAAGACATTAAAAGTATACCAAAAAGTATACTAAAACACAATCCATATTAATTATATTACAATTTTGTTATACATATAAAAAATAACAACTTTTCATTTTTAAAAAGTCGCTATTTTCTATGGCTGGGCTGGCTAGATTCGAACTAGCGCATGCCAGAGTCAAAGTCTTTGAAATCATTTATTTTATACTGTTTTTTAGCATTTATTAATGCTTGTTAAAACATTGATTTTTAAGGTATTTTAGTAATTATAATTTTTATTTTTTGATTTAATAATATTTATAGTTTTTTGAATTTTTGAAAGATTTTGTTAGACATTTGTTATACCAAAATCTTATTAATTTAATAACAGAAGTTTACCTTATGATATTTTTTGAATTTTTGTATATTTTCATAAAAATCGCATAAAATAATATAAAATTTGAGATTTTTTCTCATTTTTATTGACTTTTTTGATAAAAATTCATATAATACTAGTATAGGAGATGAGAATAATGTTAATAAAATTTAATTTTAAAAATTTCAAATCTTTCAAAAATGAAAATTGCTTAGATATGGAAGCAACTTCTATTAAAGAACATGAATATAACACAATTAATATAAAAGACAAAAAATATTTGAAAGTAGCTGCTATTTATGGAGCAAATGCAAGTGGAAAGACAAATGTATTAGAGGCATTTGAATTTATGAAGGAAAAATTAATGATTAGTGATGACACCAATATGAATGATTCAGAAATAGATGACTATTATAATTTTTCTTTTGATGCAAAAACAAAAAATGAACCTATTGCATTAGAAGTAACTTTTTTAGGAGAAAATCAGAAAATATATCAGTATGGATTCGAAATAAAGAATAAGAATATAGTTTCAGAATGGCTGTATGTTAAAAAAGTAAATAAAGTTACACCTATATTTGACAGAGATGAAAATAAGGTAAAGTTTAATAAATCATATAAAGCAAAGATAAATAAATTTGATGTTGATTCTAAATCTTTATTTTTGAGTTTGTATCGCAAAATTGAAAAAGATAATGAAGATTTC
>CANPZA010000007.1 GCA_947588915.1 uncultured Clostridia bacterium | reverse complement strand
TTCCCTTTTAAATATCCCATTATACTTGCTACACTATATTTCGGCGGTATACTAACTAGCATATGTATATGATCTGGCATAATTCTGCTTCTATTATATCGATACCTTTTTGTTCGCATAATCTCCTTATTATTCCTATATCTTTTTTTATTTTCCCATATATTTCCATCCTTCTATATTTTGGTGCAAATACTATATGATATTTGCAATTCCATGTGCTATGTGCTAAACTATTATTGTCTTTCATGGCAAATTCCTCCTTTTTGATTTTTATTTACGGTTGGCCAACCATAATTATTATATCAAAAAGGAGGAATTTTTCTACTCATAGCTAGAAGCTTTTAGAACCCCCTGTAAAACAGGGGGTTTTCATCATACAATAAAAAGCAGTAACTGTTGTTACTACTTTTTATATTTAATATGAATGAATATCTCTTGATCCTATTAAGCATAATATCATTGCAGATAAGTCCACAATATCTATTTTATCATCTGAATTGATATCTCCTGCTAGTTTTCTATATTCTTCACTAAAGAATGTTTCTGATAAAAGATGTATTTGTATTCTTGATAAGTCTATTATATCCATATATCCATCATCATTTAAGTCTCCTATTACTGCTATTCTATATGCTTGCCCATCTACTTTTACATAGTCTCCTGTTGCTACTATATCTTGATTTTGTCTCTTATTATCGTTTTTATCATATACTTCATATTGTTCTCCTGATAATAGTTTCTTTACTTCTGCTATAAATTCTGTTACCTTTGTCTCTGGATATACTCTATAAATATTATCATCCTTTACTTTGTATATACTATCACTATCATCAATTATTTGTCCTTTTACATGATATACTTGACTATGTACTTCATTATGATTTCCTGCATTATCTTCTGCATATACTGATAAATAATAATCTCCTTTTTCTTGTGGTAATGTTATTTTATTTTGTACTATATTTGTTTCGATTTCTTTATTTTCGCTTACCCATTTATATTTTGTTTTACTATTATTTATTCCACTTTCTGTTGATGGTTCTGTTATTGTAACTGTTACATCTTCTTGATTTTCTATTAATTTTATAGTAGGTGGATTCTTATCTATTTTTACTGTATATTCTCTTGTACTACTATTTCCTGCTTGATCTTCTGTGTACACAGTTATTGTATAATTTCCTGTCTCAGATAGTTCTAAGTCTCCTGTTTGATTTGAACTTACTACTTGTCCATCTTTTTTCACTTCGTATACATTTGTTTTTACTCCACTTCTTGCATCTTGTCCTTCTGTTAATGTACCATATACATTTTCATTTGTGAATGTACCATCTTCATATGGTTCTCCTTCTTTTGAACCTTTTGTCATTATCATTTCTCCTGCTGTTGGTGGTGTTTTATCAATTCTTACTGTATATTCTCTTGTACTACTATTTCCTGATTCATCTTCTGTATGTACTGTTATTTTATAATCTCCTTCTTCTGTTAATTCAAGGTCTCCCGTTTGATTTGAACTTATTAATTCTCCATCTTTTTCTACATCATAATAATTTTTTGTAATTCCACTATCTTCATCTTGCCCTTCTGTTAATGTACCATATACATTTTCATTTGTGAATGTTCCATCTTCATATGGTTCTCCTTCTTTTGAGCCTTTTGTCATTACCATTTCTCCTGCTGTTGGTGGTGTTTCATCTCCTCCATAATTATGTCTTAATACATTTACAATATTGCTATTTCCTGCGTTATCTTCAACATATACATATAGGTTCCATATTCCTATTTCTTCTGTTAGATATCCTATAGTTTGATTTTCATGTATTGTTCCTCCATATTTTCCTGTTTCATCATTGAATCCTTCTTCTGTAGTAGGTGCCTGATTATTTCGTTTAACCCATAAATATTTCGTTTTTTCTTGATTAATACCACTTATTACTTCTCCTTCATCTGTTGCTGTTACTTTTACTCCATTTCCAAAATCATCTTCTATTTCTTGACATGTTGCAGTTGGATTTGTCTTATCTATATAAATTAAATAATTTCTTGATATGCTTGAGCCATTACTACTTTGAGTAGTTAGCCTTATTTTATAAAATCCTTCTTCTGTTAATTGCTTACTTCCTGTTAAATTAGTTTCTATAGGTGTTTCTTCATTTTCAGGACTTACTTTATATATATCATAACTTGATGTTACTGTACCTGAATTCTTAGAAGTTCCTTGAGATACTAAGTTCATATATACTGCTTGATTTGTATATGTCCCTATCTTATATTCCTCTCCATTTTCATCATTTAATTTAAATTCCATTTGTCCTAATTCATCAATATTTTTTGATAAGTAGAATGGTTCACTAATAGAAACATTTGTATTTCCTAAACTATCTTCTGTTTTTACATATACACTATATATTCCTTCTACATCTTCTAATGTTACTGTTCCTTCTTTTTCTACTGTTTCTGTATATTCTTTTGGTTCTTCACCCTCTTTTACCCATTGGTAATATATTTTTTCTACTACACCAATACGATCTTCCACACTTATTCTTGTACTAACACTTTGTTCACATTTAGTATTTCCATTTGGTATAAATGTTACATTTGGAACTCCTTTATGCAAGTAATATTCTTTGTATCCTTCATTTTCCATATTATCTTGAGTTATTACCATAATACGATAATTTCCATCCTCCTTTAGTATAACTTCATCTTCAAAAAATCCTACAAATTGCATCTCTCCATTACCAATCCATCTATAGACCTCAAGATATGTTCTTCTATGTCCGCTTACATCATCCCTGCCATCTACTTTACTTACATAAATATCTTCATTTGTGTATCCACCTTCATACCAACCTCCAGATCTATAGGCATACCATTGTAATTGATATTCTTCTCCATCTTTGCTTCCTTTTTTAGCTTGAATAGAACCTACTTCTGTTACAGTATTATCAATCAAGAAATTATTACTTGTACCTATTGTTTCGTTTCCTGCTAAATCTATTAGTTTATATACTATTTCATATGTCCCTTCCATTCCATAACCTGTTTTTATTTCTACTCCATTTTTTACTTCATATGAATAATTAACATCATGTTGATGCACATCATGTAGACCATATTTTATTGTAATTTCATCTTTAGAAGTTAAATTATCAGTTGTTTTAATAACAGTAGAAATCGTATTAGATCTAGTTTGATTACCGTTTGGAGTTATGCTTTCTAACTCTGGTGCTGTTCTATCATAAATTATAGTTTCATCTCCATTTTTTCCACTTGTATATGTATCTCCTTGATTTATTCCATCAGAATAATTGCTTATAGTAAAAGAAACTTTGCCTTCCTCTATGGTCGCTTCATCTTGAGGTATTGTATACTCTGCTTTATAATCAGTTCCGTTCTCCTGTTACTGTTGCTTCTCTACCTTCAATTAAAACTTTTGGATTAGCTTGTATATTTTCATTAAATTTTATATTTAATGTAATTTTATCTCCATTTTTTACATAATTATTTTCATTATCAACTTCAAAACTTGTTGAAGCAACAAATGGTTTATCAGAATCATTCCTAAATGTTAGTCCTGTTGATTGTTCAGCAATTGTTGAAAATATTGTTTGATCATTCCAGTTAGCAGCATTATCTGCCCACATCTTACTTGGAAATATAAATTTTACTTCTCCATTTCCATTTGTTAAATTACTTACTTCTAACTGATAGCATACTTTAGATATCCTTGTCTCATCTTCAAATGGCTTTGTGGTTATTTCTCTACTTTTTATTTTTATATTTCTTTCAGATTGTATACTATTTGCTTCTCCTACCCATACTTGTAAATCATTAAAATTTCCTGCTCTGTCATAATCTGAAACTTTTCCTTCTGTTTCGCCTAATTTTCCTAAATCCATATCTTCGACTTCAAATGTTAAGTTTATTTTATCGTTAGGTCCTACATTTGTAATCTTTGGATCATCATTAACTATTGCACTTACCAATTTTATTGTTGGTTTTTTTCTGTCTATTTCAAGTACTCTATCTTTATCAGGATTTGAATATGCTACGTTTCCATTTCCAGCAGCATCTGAACAAACATCAGGTGCAATATAAAACTCATGTTGGTAATGCTCATTATCACGCGTAGTTAATGTTGCTTTATATGTTGTATCTCCATTTGTACCTTCAAGTTTAAGTTCTCCTGCCACATCTTGTTGCATATGGTCTATATTCCCTATCTCTCTGGCTTCTAATCCATAAACTGGTTCACTAAAGGTAATTGTGTATGTTACAGTTTTTGCATTTGTTTTATTATATGAACTTACCTTTACATCAACAACTTTTGGTGGTGTTGTATCTCTTGGTGGAGTATAAGAACCTCCTCCTCCTGAACTTCCTCCTGAACTTCCTCCTGAAGATGAAGTATGTGTTCCTGAATAAGTTACTTCTGCTTGTATAAAAGCATCAAGTTGCATTGGATTTGACCTTGTAATAGAACTTTTTCCCTTGCTTAATGTAACAAAATCTCTATTATGTCCATTTCTATCTGTCCACCATATTTGTATTGATTGTTTTTCACCTGCTCCACAATTTGAAGGCCAACTAACAGTAGCAGACCTACCAGCTCCTACATAACCACTTGAATAATAATGTGTATGAATACCACTTGCTGCTACCTGATTAATACTCCCTCCTAATAATGCTGTTTCTTGACCAGTAATAGGAATGGTTCCATATAAATTACCAAAATCCATACTACTTGCCTCTGATTTTGTTGCAATACAAAAAACTATAAATATTGCAAATAATAACCCAAAAATTTTACCCTTCAGTTTCATTTTGTTTCTTCTCCTCTCAAGAATAATTTCCTACCTATAATTATATATGTTTTTAAATTTTTTTAAAGTATCTCTATATATCACTTTTCCCTTATAATATAGGGATTTTGTTAATTCCGTGTTTATAACATTTTAATTAAAAGATTATTACAATTTAGTTACATAATTTAATTCTTTTTTTGTATCTCTATTCCCCGTATTTCCGTAAAAATACACACCTTTTAAGGTGTGCACTTCTTATTTTAATATTTAATTATACTCCTCTATATCTTCTATACATTATAAATGAAATTGTTCCTGCTATTATTACTACAACGATAGTTGCTATTATAAATACTCCATCCATTATTCCAGTTTGAGGAAGATTATTGTTTGAATTATATTGTTGTGAATTTGAACCATTTAAAGAACCATTACTTCCACTATTTCCACCATTATTGCCACTACCGTTATTTCCACTGCCGTTATTTCCGCTACCATTATTTCCACTACCACTGTTTCCACTACCGCTGTTTCCACTTGAATTTATAGTTAATCTTACAGAAACATTATTATGTGTTACTTTTTCATCTGCATTACTAGATTCAATATTTGATAAAGAAACAGTTGTAGAAGTTGCTGTAGTATTTTCTTTTACTTTAAATTTTAATGTAGCTATTCTTTGATTTGTATTAATTAAATTTTCCAAATTATTAATAATCATTATTCCTGTGTTCTCATTTAAAGTTGCACTCCATCCATTATTAGCAGTTATTCCTTCATATTGTAATACATTTTTATCATATTCAATATTTGCTTTTACAACATTAACACCTTCACCTACATTAATGTCAGAAATATTTATATATAATTGTACTTCACTACCCTTATTAAGAGTACTACTATTAGATGTAAATCCTACATTTATAGAGCTAGCAGCATTTACAATTCCTACTTGAAATGCAATCGTTATAAATAATACAAATATAATACTTAATTTTTTTACAATATTCATCAATTTTCACTCCTCATTTATATTATACATATAATATCTTTTTTAATCAATAGAATTTTAAAAAATATTTTCAAATTTAATTTTCTTTTTATATTATTTGTATTTTTATCTCAATTATTAATAAATTTTACTAATATTATTCAATTATTTCAAGATTTGCATATTTTGCCATTAATCTTTTATGCCCTACTTTATCAAAATTAATATCTACTTTTAAATCTTCTCCTTCAGGCTCTATAAAACTAATTACTCCTTCTCCAAATTTTTTATGAAATATTCTAACTCCTACTTTATATTGTGATAAATCTACTTTATTATTATTTGTATTTTTACCTAAATTACTTAAGAAACTTTCTGCAGTTCTAAATGAAAAATTATTATTACTTTTTGTAGCAAAAACTGGCTCTTTTTCATTTATTTTATAAGTTTTTATGTTATTATTACTTTTATTTCCATAAGTCCATACATAACTTGAATCTTTAAACATTTCCTCTTTATTTGAAACTTCTCCAAATGCTTCTTCATATCCTTCTAACAATTCTTGTGGTATTTCTTCTAAAAATCTTGAAACAGGATTGTAACTAGTAGACCCAAATACTGTTCTTTGTTTACTGCAAGTTAAAAATAAATTTTCTTTAGCCCTCGTTATCCCAACATAACAAAGTCTTCTTTCTTCCTCCAATTCTTTAGGTTCCATTTGTGATTGATATCCTGGGAATATTCCTTCTTCCATACCAACTAAAAATACTACAGGAAACTCTAATCCTTTTGCACTATGAAGTGTCATAAGTGTTATAGAATCTTCTTGCTCCTCCATATTATCTAAATCACTTGATAATGTTATACCTTCTAAAAACTCGCTAAGTGAATTTTCTGCAAATTCTTCTTCAAATTCTATTGCTACTGTTAAAAATTCTTCTAAATTTGCTATTCTATTTTCAGCTTCAATATTATTTTCTTGTTCCAAAGCTTTAGTATATCCACTATTTTTTAAAGTTAATTTAATTAACTCAGATATTTTTAATTTATCTTTTTTACTTTTTAAATCTTCAATTACATTTATAAACTCTCTAGAATTTAAAAACACTCTATTTAAACCATATTCATCTGATTTTTTTATTACTTCATACATAGAAGTTTCATTAGTTATTGCCAATTGTTCTATTTTATCTATGCTTGTTTTACCAATTCCTCTTTTAGGCTCATTTATAATTCTTTTTAAACTCAAATTATCTGCACTATTTTGAATTAATCTTAAATATGCAATTATATCTTTTATTTCTTTTCTTTCATAAAACTTTAAACCACCCACAATTTTATATGGTACATTTTCTCTTCGTAAAATATCCTCTATTGCTCTTGATTGTGTATTCATCCTATATAGAACCGCAAAATCTGAATATTTATAATATTCTTCTCTTTTTAAATGTTCTATTTGTTCTACAATATATGTTGCTTCATCATATTCATTATCTGCCTGATATACTCGTGGTAAATGCCCTTCATCATTTTTAGTCCAAAGCTCTTTTTTATATTTTACTTCATTATTTTTTATTACACTATTTGCTACTTTTAAAATATTTTGTGTACAACGATAATTTTGTTCCAATTTTATTATCTTCGTTCCTGGAAAATCTTTTTCAAAGTTTAATATGTTTGTAATGTCTGCTCCCCTAAAGGAATATATGCCTTGGTCATTATCTCCAACTACTGTAATATTACCATACTTTGATGCAAATAATGTAATTAAAGTAAACTGAGCTTTATTTGTATCCTGATATTCATCTACTAGAACATATTGAAATTTATCATTATAATATTGTAATACATCAGGATTTTCCATTAAAATTTTAATTGTATAATTTATTATATCATCAAAATCTATTGCATTATTTTCTCTCAATCTTTTTTGATATAACTCATATATACTTGCAATTTTTTCTTTTCTAAAATCTCCATTTGCTTTTACTATATAATTTTCAGGATCTAACATTTCATTTTTAGCATTACTTATTTCTGACAATACACTTCTATCATTAAATAATTTATCATCAACATTTAAATCTTTAATACATGCTTTTATTAATGTTCTTTGGTCAGTTGTATCAAAAATAATAAATGATGAATCAAATCCAATTCTATCTATAAATCTTCTAAGTATTCTTACACAAATAGAGTGAAATGTTCCCATCCATATATCTCTAGCATCATCACCAACTAGATTTGCAATTCTTTCTTTCATTTCATTTGCTGCTTTATTTGTAAATGTGATTGCTAAAATATTCCATGGCTTTATTCCTTTTTCTCCTATTAAGTATGCTATTTTATGTGTCAAAACTTTGGTTTTTCCACTTCCAGCTCCTGCTATTATTAAACATGGTCCTTCTGTATTTATAACCGCTTCATGCTGTTTATCATTTAATTCTTCTAATAAATTTTGCATTCGTTTTACCTTCCTTGTTCAAATATATGTTTGTATTTTACTATATATTTTTTTAAATTTCAAGATTTTTTATAATTTTTTACAAATTATAATTTCAACAAAATACCATCTATACATTCTTCAATTTCTGCTACACAACTTCTATATTCTTCCATATCATATCCCCAAGGATCTTTAATATTTCTTCTATCATGATATTGTCTTTCATATCCTATATAATCTTTCATAGTATGTACTTTTTCACTCAAATCTGCATATCTATTTATTACTGCTATTTTATGGCTTTTTGTAGCACATAAAATCAAATCCATTTCTTCTATATTAGAATTGTATATGTTAGTCGCTCTATGTGAAGATATATCAATTCCGTATTCATCCTTCATAATTTTTTTAGCTTCATATGTTGGTAAATCTCCATTCATTGCATATATTCCACATGAATATACTTCTATGTCGTTTCTTTTACTATCTTTTATTTTTTTTGCTAATAACCAATGTGCCATTACACTCCTACAAATATTTCCACTACATATAAACATTATCTTCATAAATATTATCTCCAATTTTTAATAATCTCTTAACAATATAAGATATCCCTTATATTTTGTCAAGAAGAAACAAAACTAAACTTTGAATAATTATATTTTTATACTCTTTTTTTGTAAGTGCATATAATCCCTCCTAAATATTTATTTTTATGTACATTACATCATTTCATTGGTAAAATTCTAATGATTTTACTGACATATTTTCAAGTGTTTAACTGTATATATTTCAACTGGTCAAAAAACAGGTGTAAATATCTACACCTGTAATTTTTTATTATTTTATTCTTTTAGTTAATATAATCTCTATTTTATTATCCAATCTGGATTTTCTCTTTTTGTTTCTTCATCTTTACTTGCTGATATATGTCTTAATAATTTTAATACATCTGTTGTGTTTATTTGATTGTTATTATCTATATCCGCTATTTTATACTTTTTTCCTGTTAATATCCATGTTGGATTTTTACTTGCTATTTCTTCATCTTTATTTGCTACTATATGTCTTAACATTTTTATTAAGTCTGTTGAGTCTATTTTTCCATCTTCATCTATATCTCCTTTTTTTACACTTTCTTCTGGTTCTATGATGTTTTCTATTGATACTTGTATTTCTGACTCATTTCCTGCTATGTCTTTTACTTTTATTGTGTCTTTTGTATTACTACTATATTCTTTTGTCAATTCTAGCATATTTGTTGATAACTGCCAATCTGTAACTGCTTGTACAGGTTCGTTTGATGTTATTATTGCGGTTACTTTCCCTGTCGTTTGTTGGTTAGGACTATAACTTACTTTTAATTTTGGTTTGGTATTATCAAAGTTAAATGCTTCACTACTTGTTATTGTTTCATTTCCCAATGTATCTTTTGCATATATCCACAAGTACCATTTTCCATCTCCTTCACTTTTTGTTATATTTCCTCCATTTTGAAATGCATCTACAAAACTTTCTTTTTCTGGCTGTGTTTGGTTTTGTGTCCATTGGTATTTTAGACTATTTGCATCTACTCCTGATATTTCGTCTTCTACATTTACTGTTACTTCATATGATTTTTGTGCTTGTTCTCCCTGATTTGGTAAGATAGTTACTTGTGGTGGCATTTTATCACTATTATATTCTGTATCTTGTACCCATTTTACATATAAGACTGTATCTTCTGTAAATTTTCCTTTTTGACTTTTTTCATAATCTAAACCTAAACCATTTGAATTTGTATTCCATCCCTTAAATATATATCCTAATTTTGTCACATTAGTATCTGGCATTACTATTTCTAATTCTTTTATTTTATTTATATCTCTACTATTTACCTCTATATTTCCTGTTACTTCTTGTATATCTTCTCCTTCTCCTTCATTTAAGTCAAAGGATATTCTTATCTGTTTTGAATATCTGCCATAATATATTCTATCTTCTAATATATTTTCTATGTTTCCTTCATTTTCTATTTCTTGCTGTGCATCTGCATCTTCTCCTATTGTCCAGTATTTAGATATCCAACCATTATATTCATTTATCTTAGGTGCTACTGCATTACCTACTTTTTTATTATATATTGTTATATCTTTTTCTCTTTGCACTTCTCTATCTTCTTCATAATCTATAAATGTTAATTTTATATCTTTTTTAAATATAGCATATAAAATTATATCTTCTCCTTGCATCGTTAGTTCTGTTAATCCATTTTCAGCATTTTTATCTGTATTCCATCCAATAAACTCATAACCTTCTTTTACTGCTTTTACATTTAAATCTATGTCTTCCCCTTCTCTTTTCTCATCTTCTATTTTTTCTCCTTGTTCTCCTCCATTTTCAGTATAATTGTATGTTACTGTTTTCATAGTACTAAAATACCTATATAATAATGTTACTACTTCTCCTCTTGTGTAAATTCGATCTGGTAAAAACTCTCCATTATTTTTATCTAATATATTTTTATCACATGCCCAATCTACTGCTTTCTCATAATATGAACCAGGTACATTGTCAGTAAAGCTATTTTTTGTCTCAACTAATGGTTTTCCTGCATATCTCCATAACATTGTTATAAAATCTGCCCTAGAACAACCTATATCTGGGAAAAATTCTGTACTAGTAGAATCCAGTATACCAATCTGCTTACCCCATTTTAATGAATCAGCATACCAAATATTATTTTCCACATCAGTATACCCAGCTTGTACCACATCATTATAAAGTACTACATCTCCTTGTCTTCCAGTGGCTCTCCACAATAGTACCATCGCTTGTGCCCTTGAACATTCATTAGTTGGTGCAAATTCACTTATAACATCTCCATCTACTAATGCATTATTTAATGCCCAATATGCTGGAATATAATAAAATGAAGTATTATCTGTAACATCTATAAATTTTTTCTCTGATTTACAATCTTTTATACGTACTCTTCTTGAATTATTACCAAAATAAAATGAAGAAACATTTTCAATATTTAGTGGATTTGGATCTGTATCCTTTATTATTTTCGATGTACAATTTTTAAATGTTGTATCATTTGATCTTTCACCACCAAAATCATATTTATTTCCAATACCTATACAATCTGTCACAATGAAACCTTGTGCTTTTTTAGCTTGATAAGTTTTTACAAATCTTCCTTGATGTTCGAAAAAAAATCCAAACTTTCTATTTCCTATTGCTTGGCAATCATTAATATAAATTGATTCTTCTTCACTATATCCTGTCCCTATTCCAAATCCTGATGCTCCAATACTATTAGAATCTGCTAATTTCCCACATCCTATTGCTTTACAATTTGTTATAGTGCTGTTTATAGGGCAATCCATACCAAATCCAGTTCCATCAGTATTTTTGACTATTATATTATTCCAACTGCAATCCTTAAAAAGATTTATCATAAAACCTTTACCATATGCATTATAATTTTCTTTTTTTCCATGTGTTAACTCACTATCAATCACAAAATCTTTGAAATTTGCATTTTCAAGATATTTTCCTATTTTAGTATCTGCTAAATCATTGAAGTAGAACATATCTAAAGAATACTCATAATCTCCCATAGGTTTAAATATTGTACCCGTTTCTTCATCTGCTCCTTCTCCTTCAATTGTAACATTATCCTTACATTTCACTACATAATATTCATTATTATTATTTGTTTCTTCCCTAAGTCCATATGTATTTCCCCCTGCAGAAAAATAATATGTACCTGCTGGTATATGTATGATTCCCCCCTCTTTAGAGGTTTCATCTATTAGTTGTTGTAGATATGTTGTATTATGCTCTAAGCTGTTAGTATCTTTAGCATCTTTTATAAGTTCTTCTGCAATAGTAGTATTTAAAGCTTGAGGCACTGATGACTGTATTTTTAAAATTTGTACAATCTTTTTATTATTTATAAAAACAACTATCATAGTCAATAATATAATCAATAAAATAGCTTTCTTTTTCACTCTTTTCATTTATCTCTCCTGTTTAATTACATTTAATTATATTTACTTTAATTATACACAAATAAGTCTAATTGTTCAACACTTTTTATAAAAATTTTAATACCTTTATCTTTATAATTTTTTACTATATAATAAAAGTTACCAAAAAGTCATCCCCTTTGGTAACTAATAATTATTTATTATTTTTTCTGTAAGCAATTATAGAAATTACTATACATGTTAATCCTAACAATCCAAGTACTACATATGTTAAAACATTATCATTTGTTTTTGGACTAACTATTTCGTAATTACTGCTTGGTACATTTTTTTCTTGACTAGGTATTTGTTGTTCTACAACTGTTTTTGTGTCATAAATTGGTTTAATAACTATATTACCATTTATTGGCTCATTTTCTTTAATTTCTTTACCTGTTGTAGCATCTACTAGTCTAGCAAATCTTTCTCCTTCTGCATGATCGTCTTTAATTGCTTGTAATCTTTCTTTGTCCTCACGTGATAAATTATCTAATGTAGAACCTTCCTCTAATATAAATTCTTCTGTTTTTCCATCAACTTTTTGTACTGTAATTGTTATATTATATTTTGCCAATATAGTTGTATTTTTATTAAATGCTGTATCTTCCTCTACACTATTTCCATCTTGATTTACAAATCTACTAAATGTTTTATCTTTAGAAGTTTTAAGATTTTCTAATAGTTCTCCTACATTTGGATTTGAATCAATTAGGTCTTTTAATGTCTTTCCTTCTTCTATGTTAAATGTTTGTGTACCAATTTGAACATTTACTTCATATTTTGGTGTTAAGGTTTTATTTTCTGTTATTGGTGTATTATCATCTATCTCAATAAATCCTACAAATTGTTTATTAGTTTTTTCAACTAAGTTTTGTAATTTTTCCTTTTGCTCTTGTGATAATTCGCTTAATTTCTTACCTTCCTCTATACCTTCAATCTTTTCTCCTAATATAGTTATTGTTACAGTATATTTGGGTGTTAAGGTTTTATTCTCTGTTATTGGTGTATTATCATCTATTTCAGCAAATCCTACAAATTGTTTATTAGTCTTTTTAACTAATCCTTCTATTTTTTCCTTTTGCTCTTGTGATAATTCGCTTAATTTCTTACCTTCTTCTATACCTTCAATCTTTTCTCCTAAGATAGTTATTGTTACAGTATATTTTGGTGTCAATTCTGTATTAGCATTAATTTCAGTATTAAATTCAACTCTACTTCCATTTGTATCTACAAAATAATTTGCAAAAGTTTTATTACTTGGATTATTTGCATATGTTTTTATTTCATCTAATTGTGTACTAATTAAATCATTTAATGTCTTACCTTCTTCTAATGTATATGTTTTACTTCCTATTTTCACAGATACATTATATTTTACTGTTAATATCTTATTTTCATTTATTGGAGTTGTATTTTCTACTTTGCTTCCAGCATCATCAAAATATCCTGCAAATGTTTTTGTATCTCCTGGATTTTCTATTTCTTGTAGCTCTGTACTTTTTGCTTGTAAATTTTGTCCTTCTTCTAATGTAATTTCCTTTAATTTGCTTCCATCTGTTTTGTTAATTGTTACTTTTACAGTATATTTTGGTGTCAATTCTGTATTAGCATTAATTTCAGTATTAAATTCAACTCTATTTCCATTTGTATCTACAAAGTAATTTGCAAAAGTTTTATTGCTTGGTCTGTTTGCAAATTCTTTAATTTCATTTAATTGTGTATCAATTAAATTCTCTAATGTTTCTCCCTCTCCTAATGTATATGAATTATCTCCTACTTTAACTGTTACATTATATTTAGCTATTAAAGTTGTATTTTCATTTATTGGAGTTGATTTTTCTACTTTAGCTCCTTTTTCATCAAAATATCCTGCAAATGATTTTGTGTCTCCTGGATTTTCTATAGCTTGTAAGTCTTCACTCTTTGTTTCTAAATTTTGACCTTCATCTAATGTATATTCTTTTAGGTTTGATCCATCTTTCTTATTTATTGTTACTTTTACAGTATATTGAGCTTTTAATGTTTTATTTTCATTTATTAGTGTAGAAAATTCTACTTTGTTTGAACCATTATCGGCCTCTACAAAATATCCTTTAAAAGTTTTATTCTGTACTTGTACAGCTTCTTTTATTTTTGCAACTTCAGCATCACCTAAACTATTTAAAGATGACTGTTCTGGTAAAGTTACCTCTTTTACAGTATCATTTCCCACATTTATTTTTACTGTAATATTATATTTTGGTGTCAATGTTCTATCTTTATCAATTGCCATATCAAAATCTATAGATTTATTATCTGTTTCATCTACAAAATTTCCTGAAAATGTTTTATTATCAACCTTTACTAGCTCACTAATCGTATTAACTAATTCATCTCCACCAAAACCTCTTAAAGATTGATTTTCAGGTATAGTATAAGTCTCAACTTCATCCAAAGCTCCTGGTTTCTTTATTGATACTTTTACATTATATGTTGGTATGATTGTTATGTTTTCATTTATTTGAACATCTTTTTTTACTTCTTCATTTGTATTAATATCTATGTATTTGTCAAAATGTTTTCCAGTTAAACTTTCTTCTTTGTCAAAAACATCTAAACTTGAACCTAAACTTTCTAATGTTGCTCCTTCTTCCATTGTAAATGATTGTCCTGGTTCATCTTCTGCATTTCTTTTTACCGTTACTGTTACATTGTATTTAGGTATTATTGTTGTATGAACATTAAATGTATCGCTATCTCCTACTACAGTAGTGTTATCATCTCGTTTATACACATAATTTGTAAGAGTTTTATTTGTTAAATTGAATTTTTGTAATTGTTCTTGTTTTACAGTTTCAAATTTTGTTCCTTCTATAACATCAAATTTTTCTATACTTTCATTTTTAGGTTCTACTGTTAATGTTATTTTATATACTGGTGTTAGTATAGTATGTTCTAATATTGATGTACTAAAATCAACTATATTTCCATTTGTATCTGTAAAATGAGAAAAATCTTTTTCTTCTTCTGATTTTACCCAATTATTTATTTCTTCGATTTTATCTGTTAAAGTATTTAGATTTTCTCCACTTTCTATTGTATATGTTTTTTTGTTATCTTTTGTAGCATTATAAATTTCTATTGTTATTTGATTATTATATACTGGCTTAAAGTTTGTATTTTCATTTATTTGTGTTTCTGCAGTTACTATGTTTCCCTTATCATCTATAAAATGTTCAAAAGTTTTATTATTAAAATTCTCTACTAATCCTTGTAATTCCTCTCCAATGCTATCTCCTTTAGCCTGTTTTAAGGTTTGCCCTACTTCTATGTCATATTCTTTTTTTACTTCTCCACTTAAAGAATATACAGATACTCTTACTTTAAATTGTGCTGTCAATGTCGTATTTTTAGTTATTGGAGTATCAAATTTAATTTGTTGATTTCCTTCATCTAAGAAGTATTGAAATACTTTGTTTTGTTTATTTATTACACTTTGTATATTATAATAATATGCATTAACTAAACCATTTTTTAAGTCTTTACCTTCATCTATGTTATATCGTAATTCTTGATCTCCTATTTTTATAGTAACTGTAACATAATATACAGGTTTTATTGTTATATTCTCATTTATAGCCTCACTTTTTGAGATTATAGTAGATTTACCTTCTGTATTTACTGTTTCATATCTTGAAAAACTTTTATCTGTCTTTCCTGTTTCATATTTGTTTAAATCATCTTGTGGTATATAACTTATATTTTGACCTTCTTCAATTTCATATTGATCTTGTGTTTCTCCATTTTGTATTGTTACTTTAACTTTATATTTTGGAGTAATTGTTATATCTTTAAATATTTCTGTACTTTCCTCTATTATAGTTCCATCTTGAGTTACAAACCTAGAAAATGTCTTACCTTCTACATCTTTCAATTCTTCTAATGCATTTTTTAAATCTTCATTATTATTAATTGATTGTCCTGCATTTAAATTATATGTTTCTTCTTTTCCTACAATATTAACTTTTATAGGTATTTCTTCTTCAGGGACAGGATGTAAATCCATATTTTCTGATATTAATTCTTCTTTATCAAAAGTACTTGTTGTATTTGTAACCTTATACCATTTACTTACACTAGAATCATATTCACTTTCTGGAATTTTTTTACTTTTATCATAAGCTTTGATTGTTAATTTTCCTTCTTTATCATAAATTCCTACAACCGCATATTCATTATCTGTATTATATTTGTATTCTACAGTATTTGGAGTCATTTTTACATTTTTTTCTACTGTTATAATATTTGTATTACTTGGAGTATTGCTTTCTCCAAAATTGAATATTGTACTTCCTTTTATTGCATTTATATCATTAATAACAGAATTACCTTTAATATTTATTTTGACATTTGAACTTGCATTTTCTCCATCAAAAGAGAATATATGTGTATTTCTATCACCTTTTGAATCATTTCCAATTATTGTAGAATTTTCTACATCTATTGTTAAATTTTGTTGCTTACTTATAGAAATTGCCTCATCTGATGTAAAATACATTGAACGCCCTGTTATTGTTGAATTATTTTTTACTATTATATTATTATCACTTCCATCTGTTAGTCCAATGGCTAATTGTCCAGATAATTTTGAATTATCAATAGTTATTGTATTTTGTGATGATTTAACATCTAGCCCTGTAAAGTAACCATTTAAATTTGAATTATTAATATTTATTGTTGAATTATCTGAATTTTCCCCTAAACTAATTGTAGCAGATGTTTTAGTATTATTTGGTCTATATATGTAAAAAATATATATATCATTGATGTCAAGAGATACTGGACTTTGTACATCTATAAAATTAAAGCCTTCTGATGGTGGTTGCATCGTTCCCAAAAATACATTTTGTATAACAACTTTTTTCTCTTTAGTTGTATCTTGAATTTTTATTTTTGGTATAATTATACTTCCATTATCCCTTGAACTTCCAACTCCAGTAATTGTAATTGCTTTATCTATAACAATTTCTTCGCCTCTATATTCTCCTCTTTGTAGTTTAAGAACTGCTCCTTCTCCTGCAGATTTAATTGCTTGTTGTAAAGTTCCTTCTCCTTCTGGTACATTTATAACATTTTCAGATATTGCCATTGGCTCATATGCAGATTGTGCATTAGCTTTTAATACTGAAATATTTTGCTTTGGTTCATTTGCAATAACATTTGTTGTTTGAACATCTTTATTTTCACTACTTTCTTGCTCTTCAGCACTTTCATCAATATTTTGTGTTTCTTGACTTTTTACTGTTTTGTCATCAATTATTTCTTCTTCCACCTCATTTTGAATATCTTCATCCATTGCATATACTATATTAGTGCAAATACTAGGTGCTAACAATGAAACAATTACACAAACCACTAAAATTGTTTTATGAATACTAATTTTTTTCATACTTTTCCCCCCCATATTTTCTATTCAGTTAATTATATCATTATTATCAAAATTTAGTCAACAGATTTACAAAAATGAAATACAAATGTAAAATTTGAAAAATAAATAATATTATTATATAATTGAAATACTATTGATATAATAAAAATTATAGGAGACAAAATATGGTAAGAGATGAATTTTCAAATTTTGAAGATGATTATAAAATCAGTCGTAAACCAAATAAGAAAAAATCAAATAAATTGATAATATTCATTTTATTATTAGGCATTATACTTGTAATATATTCTTCTATTAATCTATATAAATGGTATATTGATTCTGTTCACATGAAAAAAAGCTTAATTAATATTAATGAAAATGTTACAATAGATGAAATTAATAAAAATGGGGCAAAGTTAATTGATGTAGATTTTTCTAAACTTAAAGACATTAATCCTGATATAATTGGATGGATTCAAGTTCCTGGTACAAATGTAAATTATCCTTTTGTCCAGTCTACTGATAATGATTATTATTTAACACATTCTTTTGATAAAAGTTTTAATAATGCTGGGTGGGTATTTTTAGATTATAGAAATGACACAAGTTTAATTAATAAAAATTCTATAATTTATGCCCATTCTCGTTTAGATGGCTCTATGTTTGGTTCTTTAAAAAATGTATTAAATAGCAATTGGTTTGATAATACTTCTAATCATATAATAAAAATATCAACAGAAAACGAGAACACTTTATGGCAAATATTTAGTGTATATAAAACTCCATTAGTAAATGATTATTTAAAAATAGATTTCAATTCTGATGATGAGTTCAAAGTTTTTGCTGATACATTAAAAAATCGTAGCGATTATGATTTTAATACAACTGTTGATAGTTCTGATAAGATTTTAACACTTTCTACTTGCCATAGATATAATGGTAATGAAAGATTATTAATACATGCAAAGCTTGTTGAAATATAAATTTCAATAAGCTAATTTTTATACATTTTTTATATCTATTTTGGAATATATCTTCTAGTTGAATTTAATATTTTTTCTTTTGTATTATATTTTTTTACATAGAAAAAGACAGACTACTTCTCCTACATAGGCCATCTTTTACTACTATTTATTTTTCTTTCCAGTTTTTAATTCATTTTTTTTGCTACAACAGCAAACCTTCCATTTTTTGTATGATATGCACAAGTAGAAAGGGTAATTAATTGTTCACCATATTTAGCACTTTTTCCTGTATTATATAATGAAATTTTTTTACAGTTTTCTATAAATTCATTATATTCTTGTTCATTTTTCGCATTTATAAAATAATAATAGCGAAATACATTTTTTTCATTTTTATAATATACTCTTGACTTAAATACAGCAATAATTTCATACTCTACATCTTCATTAGCAGTTGTAAATCTAAAAGTAGGATGCTCTTTATAAAAGCTTTCTTCTTGATATTTTAATAAATCAGCAAACATACTTCCATCCAGAGTATTATTATGTCCATATATTAGAAGATTACTTGATGGAATACTCCAATTGTAATCTTTATCCAAATATAAAGATCCTTGTTTATTTTTTTCTTTTTTATAATCATGATTCAAATAAAATTCATTGTCTGGTGCCTGCATAACTGGATAATTGATTTTTGTACCTCCTATTTCAAGCCAACCTATAATCTCATCATTTTGTTTTTGCAATTCCTTTATTTGTATCATTCTCTCCGTTTCTTCTATTTTGGGCTCTTCTATGGATTCTTCTACCTCTACATTATTTAATAACATATCTGTTTCTTTTTGTTTTTTATTAGTATTTATATAATAATAGGCTATATAACTAATACAAGCTATAAACACTAAAAATAAAAGAAATCGAATTATTCTTTTTACTTTTTTGTTCTTTTTTTTAGTTTTACTATTTATATCCTGCTTTCTTTTTCTTTTTACATTTTTCTCTGCTTGATGTTTACCAGTTTTCATGACAAGATCCACCTTATTTTATATTCTTTTTAATAATAGAGCAGACAAAATTTGACTGCTCTATTAAATTTATTTATCACATTTTACTATTTTTTAGTAATAGCAATTCCTACCAAAGAAACCATTGCAAGTGCCATAGCAACAATTAGATCTGTTGCTATTACTCCTGTTTTTGATGTTTCATCTAGTTCTTCTTTAACTGGCTCTTCAGAAGGTACTTCTGCTTTAGGAGCAAATTCTTCATATATTGCATCATTCCATACTTGTGCATTATCTTCTTTATTATATAATGTTATACCTTCTGTTTTAATAACAACTCTAACTTTTACAGCATCTCCTACTTCATCACTTTCGTTTTTTATAAATTTAAACTCTAGATTATAAATAATATCTTTACCTTCTTTTGTTGCATTTTGAAGAGTAGATTCTTTAATTCCAACAAATTCTTCAGCAAATTTACCATCTGAATTTAATATATCATATTTTTTACCATTTACTGTGAATGCTGTTGCATCCTCTGGAACGTTTTTAACTTTAACACCTATCCAAGCATATCCATCTGGTCTTTTGCTATCACCATTAAGGATTTTTAGCTCAGCAGCATTATAAGTAAGCACGATTGTTCCATCTGTATCTGTAGTTTTTACCATTTTTGGTGTGTTACCAGCATTATGTAATGAATCAGATCTAGTCCAATCTTCAACATCAGCTTCTGTTATTGTAGCAGCTTTTACTGGTACAACTAAAATAGCTAATAAAAATATTGCAACTAATAATGAAACTAATAATGTTTTTTTTGTCATTTTTTTCCCCCCTTTCCCTATTTATATATATTAAAATTTTAGAAATAGGTCTTTTCTAAAATATTAATATCAAAAAAATATACTGTTTTTTATACAATTCATCATTTTATATTTTAGCATAAAAACAAAAATCACTGTTTGGTAAGCATTTTCTTCCTTACTCTTGTAATCATTTAGAAGTTTGACATTTGCTTATTCTCTAAAAAATTTATTTTTTATTTTCTTTATTATAAATAATATATTGATGTTAACTTTTTGTCAAGTAGTTTAAATAAAACTTCAAATGTGTAATTTACATAAGAAATATGTGCATATTAAAAACACTATAAAAGGAAATACCATACAATGATGAACATTGTAACATCATATACAGATGTAAAAATATTCTTGGAACAAAATACAGTATTTAGTAATAACAACTAATGATATGCATTGTCAAAAAACAGTTGAAATATAATAAAAAACTAGTCAAATTTGATTAATTTAAAAACTTTTGACTAGTTTTATTTATATAATTTACAAAAATAGTGTAACACAAATATTAATTTTGTATTACACTATTTTTCTTAATAACTTGATCTACATATGGATTTCCACCTATTATCTAGACTACCTGTCTATCATACATTATATTGTTGTTGCCAATATCCCTATTAAAAATCCTAACATATTTCCAACTGCTGTCATTCTTCCATGATATAAACTATTTGATTCTGGTATTAACTCTCCGTGATACTATATATAACATTGCTCCGTGCTGCAAAGCTCAAACATATTGCTATCACTTCTTGAGAAATAGATCCTACAATTGCTCCAAAAAATGCTCCTACTCCTGTTGTTACTCCTGATAATATTACATAGAAAATTATCTTTACGGGATTCATCCCTCCTTGTTTCATTGGTACTGCCATAGAAATTCCTTCTGGTACATCATGTAAGCAAATAGCTAATGCTAAACTTAAACCAAGTTTCACAGAAGCTTCAAATCCAGAACCAATTGCCAATCCTTCTGGGAAATTGTGAATTGCAAGTCCTATTGACACTATTATTCCTGTTTTTAATAAACTATTTTCTTTTTTTATAACCTTAGTATTTGCATTAAATTTTTTCTCTACTAATAAATCGCAAAAAATCATTGCAATTATTCCTATTACAATTCCTATTACTACATATATTAGAGTACTTATTTCTAATGCTTCTGGTATTAAATCAAAACAGACTACTGACATCATTAATCCGTGATGCAAATGATAGAATAAAACTTAAAAATTTGTTAGATTGTTTTTTTGTAATTATTCCTAGAATTCCTCCGCAGAGTTGTTCCAAATGTACCAAAAAATAAACCTAAAAGTGTCGTTGATATAATTTCTTCCAAATTCAAAACCCCTTACCTGTTTTTATTTTATTCTATTCCTATTTTTTATATTTATTCTTGCACAATTTATTGAAATATTGACTTTTTTCGACATATACTATAAAATACATTTGAGGAGTGAATAAATATGTTAAAAGAATTTAAAGAATTTGCTACAAAAGGTAATATTTTTGATATGGCAATAGGTGTTATTATAGGTGGTGCTTTTCAAAAAATTGTAACTTCTCTTGTTAATGACATCATTATGCCTTGTATTGCAATCTTTACAGGAAAAGTTAGTTTTGATGATTTGACACTTACTATAGGTAATTCATCTATAAAATATGGATCTTTTATTACAACTATAATTGATTTTTTAATTATTGCTTTTTCTATTTTTATTGCTATTAGAACTTTTACGAAATTAAATAATAAGGCAAAAGAAAATATTGAAAAATTAACTCATAAAGATGTTAATGAAGAGGAATCTGAAGAACTTTCTACAAAGTTATGCCCTTATTGTTATTCTGAAATTAATGCAAAGTCCACTAGATGTGCACATTGTACTTCAATTTTAGAAGATTCTGAAGTTTTAGAATAATTGTAATAAATAAAAACCTAGTAACTTATGAAGTGAACCCTAAACAGTTTACTTCTTTACTAGGTTTTTATTTATTCACCTTTTAATTTCTCCGCTCTATCTGCTGCAATTAAATTATCTATCATTTCATCAATATCTCCATTTAGGAAATTTTCCATTTGATAAATACTCATCCCTATTCTGTGATCTGTTATCCTTCCTTGAGGATAATTATATGTCCTAATCTTTTCACTTCTATCTCCTGAACCAACTTGTAATCTTCTTTCACTTGTTATTTCATTATCTTGCTTTTGCTTTTCTATTTCATATAGTTTAGTGCGAAGCATTCTCATTGCATTATCCTTATTTTGAAATTGTGATCTTTCCGTTTGACATTCAACAACAATTCCTGTTGGTTCATGTATTAACCTTACGGCAGATGATGTTTTATTAATATGTTGTCCTCCAGCCCCTGATGCTCTAAATACTTCCATTTTTATATCTGCAGGATTTAATTCTATCTCTACATCTTCTACAACTGGAAGAACAGCAACCGTTGCTGTTGAAGTATGAATTCTTCCACTACTTTCAGTATCTGGTACCCTTTGTACTCTATGAACTCCACTTTCGAATTTTAATCTACTATATACTCCTTTTCCAGTTATCATAAAAGAAATTTCTTTATATCCACCTAGCCCAGTTTCATTTTCGTTTAATACTTCTAATTTCCAATGATTTCTTTCTGAATACATACTATACATCCTAAATAATGTACCTGCAAATAAGGCTGCTTCTTCTCCGACCTGCACCTGCTCTAATTTCACATATTATATTTTTATCATCATCAGGATCTTTTGGTATTAACAAAACTTTTAACTCTTCTTCTATTTTAGGTAATTTATCTTTATTCTCATAATATTCCTGTTCTGCCAATTCCTTCATTTCAGGATCTTTCATTAATTCTTCTGCCTCATCCATGTCGTTTTTTATCTTCTTATATTCCCTGAATTTTAATACTATATCTTCTATATCAGCATGTTCTTTCATTAATTTGCGCCATTCATCTTGATTAGAAATCACTTCTGGATCTGAAATTAATTTTGTTAATTCTTCATATCTTTTCTCTACAGCTTCTAATTTCTCAAACATAAATTTCTCCTTTATCTTTATATTTTCATATGCTAAATTATTATACTATATTTTTCCAATTTATTCAAGAGGATTAGGGGACGTTCTTTAAATCCCTGTTACTAGATAATGGTTTTTATAAAAAATAACGGGCTTTCCTAGAAATGGAAGGTCCGTTTAACAATCAAAATGCAA
>CANPZA010000006.1 GCA_947588915.1 uncultured Clostridia bacterium | reverse complement strand
TATTATTCCTTTATCTCTACTTAATATTTGATATTGTTCTCCTCTTTGGCTCCAATCACTTGAACCATGTTCTATATCTGAATATTCATTTTTTGGTGCTGATCTAACAAATCCTATAAAGAAAAATACTGCATAAAATATTGTTACTACCAATAATGTTGAAAAATATGTACCACTAGCACCTTGTGCAAATACATTACCTAGAGTTCCAATTGGATGTCCGTATTGATTGTCCAAATGTTTCAAAAAACACTTCCAAATCCATCTTTCCGTTCAATCCAGCCATATGAGAACTATAAGCAAAAGGCGAAACAAATACTATGGCAATAAATATCCATAGTATTGCAAATATTATAAAATTCTTTCTATTTCTTCTAATTGCACCTTCTATTTTGTAATTCATACAATTCACCTACTCTTTTGTATTATTCTCCTATACTGTGTCCTGAATCTTTTTTAGTTTCTTTATCTTTATTGTCATATGCCTTTATAACTGAACCTGCTTCTAAATCTGTGCTTTTTATACTTTCACGTACATGTTGGTTAGTTATTTCTGTTTTGTATTTTTCTAATTGCCCTAATAATTCTTCTTTAATTTGCTGATTACTCATACAACAAATAGAAAAATTAGCCGATTTATCTGCTGGTCCTTTTATAGCTTCTTGCGGTACTTGTGTATTTCTTTTTTTATTTTTTGACATTATTTGTCCCTCCTAATTATCATCTCTTATTTCGAATGCGAAATAAGATTTATATGGTTTTAATTTACACTTACCTTTTACATCATTTGATTTTTCATCAAAATAAAGTACAGGTTTTACTTCTTCTGTAGTCTCTGGATCTATAATAGTTATAGGTCTTTTTAAATTTGGTGTATATTGAAAATCTTTATACTCCATTTCTTCTTCTGAATACAGTGTATTAAACTTGAAGGGTTCTGGTTTTTTGGTAATTTTTACTTCATCACCTAACAATAAGCCCGTATTTATAACGACTCTATCTTTTCCAAAAGATAAAATCACTAATTGATTACCATTTTTTTGTGGTTCTTCTACATAAAAAGTTTTCCTATTTAAATTTCCTACTAATTCTTCTGTGTGATCTAGTCTTTCCACAGTATATTTTGGATATTCATCTAGGTATTCTTTTTTCGTTTCGTTCACTTGGTATATGACAGTTTTTATTCCTTCTGGATCTGTTATACTAAAGTGCTTACCTTGAACTGTTTCCATGTTTACACCTCTTCCTTATATTTTTAATCCAAAATGTCATAACACTATAATTAATTATAGCTAAAATTAAGTCTTTTGTCAATATATTTTTATGTAAATATAAATTCATTAAATTCTAGGTCTAAATGTTGATATATCTCTTAATTTTTCAAAAATTTCCTTTTCTTGCATACTTAGTTGTTTTGGCACTACAATTTTAATGTTTGCAATTAAATCTCCTCTTTTACCACTACTATCTTTATAACCTTTATTAGGTATTTTTATTTTTTCCCCACTTTGTATTCCTTGTGGAATATATATTTTTGTTTCATCATCTATTGATTTTACATCAGTTCTAGCACCTAAAGCTGCTTCCCATGGTGTTAATAATAAATCTGTATATAAATCATTTCCTTGTAATTTAAACTTACCACTATTTTCAATATTTATTCTTATTAGCAAATCTCCATTTTTCCCACCTGTTGTGCTTGGTTTTCCTTGACCAATTAAACGAATTTTTTCTCCGTTTTTAATTCCTTCAGGTATAGTAACTGATATTTTTCTTATTTTTCCCTCAACTGTTCTTATAGATAATTCCTTTTCCATACCATAAAATGCTTCTTGTAGACTTATACTGATTTCTGTTTCTATGTTTTCACCTTTTATAGCATGTTTTTTCAATGTATTAAAATTTACATTTTCCTTTTCTATGTTCCCTAAAAACATATTAAAAATTGCACCTTTCTTTTCTTCTCCTGAAAATGCTTTTTGTTTTTTATTAAAGCGAGCATTCCATATTTTATCATATTTTCTTTTTGATGCTGGAACAGAAAGTACTTTATATGCTTCGTTTATATCTTTTATTTTTTCTTCTGCTAATTCATCTCCTACATTTAAGTCTGGATGATATTTTTTAGCAGCTTGTCTATATGCAACTTTTATTTCATCTATTGAAACTTGGCTTGTTTCTAAGTCTAACATCTTATAATAATTTTTTAAAATCATTTTTAACATCCTCCTAAGTTTTAGGTAAGCATATTATATCATGTGAAATGTATTTTCTCAAGTGCTTTTTTTATTTTATATATTTTTCTTTTATAAGTACTAAAAGAAAAGATATTCTTTCCATTCAAATGCCCTTGATTTTTGAGTAGCATTTGCTGTATTACTCGTTGAAATATTAAACGTGTTCTTAAATTATTTAATCTTAATAATCTTTTTAATGCCGTACTTGTCTTCATTTTTTCTGTCATATGCTTTTTTCTTTTTTATTATATATCCTTAATCCAATAATAAAAACCCCATTTCATCTTTTGTATCTAGATACAGAAAATATATGGGGTTTCAAGTATATCTTTTTATTCTAGTATTACCTAATTTTTATTCTATTCATTTGTTAATTCAATTAATTTGTTTAACAATTCTTTATAAGTTATTCCACTTGCTTCAAATAGTTTTGGATACATACTAATATTAGTAAATCCAGGTAATGTATTAATCTCATTAATATATATTTTATTTGTATCTTTCTCAATAAAGAAATCTACTCTAGATAATCCTTTTCCATCTATAGCTTTAAAAGCCTTTATTGCTTGTTTTTTTATTTCACAAGATAATTCATCTGATATATCTGCAGGAATTAATGTTCTTGATTCTTGATTTTTATATTTTGCATCATAACTATAAAACTCATCAGCTGATTTAATTTCACCTATACAAGATGCCACAACTTCTTCATTTCCTAAAACTGCACACTCTATCTCTCTACCATCAATTCCTTCTTCAATTAAAATTTTGTTATCAAACTTTGAAGCATATTCTATAAATTTTTTTAACTCATTTTCATCTTTTGCCATGTTTATTCCTACACTTGAACCAGAATTAGATGGTTTTACAAACATTGGAAACTTTAGATTTTCTATTATTTTTTTTGTTACTTCATCAATAGATAATATTATTTCATTAAATTTTTTATCAATATATATATATTTATCTTTGTATTTTCTAATATATTCATATTTTGTTTGATTTAGACCTGCTTTATCAAAAACAATTTTTGAATATACTTTATCCATCCCAATACTTGATGCTAATACTCTACATCCTACATAAGGTCTTTTCACTAATTCAAAAAGCCCTTGTATAGTTCCATCTTCTCCATATAATCCATGTAATACTGGAAATAAAATATCTAGTTTCTTTAAATACTCTATTATATTTGTTATTTTTTCTTTACACTCAACCCTATCTCCCAATTTTATTGTTTCATCATTCTCTATATATTTATACCAATCTCCATTTTTATCAATATAAATTGGATATATTTCATATTTTGTTCTATCTAAATTCTTTAATATAGAATTTGCAGATATACAAGATACTTCATTTTCAGTTGACATACCTCCAAAAATAACTCCTAATTTTTTCATTAAGATCCTCCTTTATTTATCTAAAATCATTTTTATTTGTTCAACTATATCAAAAAATTTCATACCATTTGATGCTTTCAATAGAATTATATCTTCTGGCTTTACTAAATCTTTCAACTTATTTACTATTTGTTCATTATCTTTTAGATAAAATATATTTTCTTCTTTCATCCCTAGTTTTCTTACTTCTTCTACAATATGCCTTGCATTTTCACCTCTACATATCAAAATATCTACATTATTTTTATATACTTCTTCTCCTACCTTTTTATGCAATTCTTCCGAAAATTCTCCTAATTCTAGAATATCTCCTAAGACTGCAATCTTTCTTTTTCCTTCAATGTTTGACAAATACTTCAAACTTGCCCTTATTGACTCTAGACTAGCATTATAAGTATCATTTATTATCCTTATACCATTTTTTAATTTAATAATTTCCATCCTCTTTTTAGTTAGTTCAAATTCTTCAATTCCTTTTAATATTTTATTGTTTTCGATACCTATCAATTTTCCTACACTTATTGCACATAAAGAATTTAATACAAAATGTTCTCCTCCTACTGGAACCTTTACTTTTATATCATCATTTTGAATTTTGCAAATAAATTCACTTTCATCTTGGTTTAATACAATTTGTTTGGCATTAAAGTCACTTTCTTCATTTATACCATATGTTATAATATTTTTCTTACCTTTATTTTCTTCATACCATTTATGTAGTAAATCATTATCATTATTTATTACTATATAAGGTTCTTGAGTTCCATCTAATATTTCTAATTTTGCTTTTAATATATTTTCTCTAGACCCTAAATTTCCTATATGTGATGTTCCAATATTTGTAATAATACAAACATCAGGTCTTGCAATATTACTTAACCTACTTATTTCACCAAATTGATTCATTCCCATTTCTAAAACCATTGCTTCTTCATCTTGAAGTCGTAATATTGTAAATGCTAAGCCTATAAGATTGTTGTTATTGCCAATTGTTTTTAATGTTTTATATTTTTGTGATACAACACTAGCTACAATATCTTTTGTGCTTGTTTTCCCTACGCTTCCTGTTATTGCAATTACTGGTATATTATAAAAACTTCTTTTTAATTTTGCTATTTCATATAATGCCTTCAATGTATCTTCTACTTTTAAAATTGTTTTGTCTTTATATCTATTTAAGTCCTCTTCATTGTATTCAATTTCAGATACTATAGCACAAGTTGCTCCCTTCTCTAGAGCATCTTTCCAAAACAAATTACCATTAAAATTTTCTCCCTTAATGGCTATATATGTATCTCCTTCTTTTATGGTTCTTGTATCTTTTGAAAAATCTCTACATATAAAACTAATATCTCCATTTATTAATTCTGCTTTTGTTATCTCCATTATTTCTTTTACGGTTAAGTCTTTCATTATTACACCCCTTATTTCATTTTGTTAAATTATATGCTTATTTTATCTTTTTTGCAACTATTTATAATATGTTGTGACATACTCCCACCACTTAAGAAGTGGGAGCTTCTCGCTCGACAACACTAATATGCTGAGCATAAGCGAGCTATCTCCTTGTGTCCACACGGTTCTATTTGTTTATCATGCTATTGCTAGTTTCATTCCTTCTTTTCTTATATTTATTGCTGCATTTATATCCCTATCATGTTAAAATCCTGTTCTAGGTAATTTCTTAATCTGCTTTTCTTTTTCATATATTCTTATTGTATGTTCATCTTCATCCCAAACTAAATAGCCTTTATTATCTCCTTCAATTCTAGTTTTATTTGTAAACATATCATCTTTTTTCACTGTATCATTAACAGTTGCAAATACACATGGAGTTTCTATAGACTGAAATCCTACATCAACAGTTCCAAAATCTGCTTTAAACTCTGTTATTACTTCTCCTTCTTCTAATTCTATATTAGAAAAATCAATATAATTATTAATTTGTGTATTTAAATTTTCTGCTAATAATTTATAATCTTTTAAATTAGTTTTATAATAAATATTATAATTTAAATTTTGATTATATGTACCTGTAACTAATTTTTTTATTTTTATATAATCTGATGGTAAATAATCATACCAAGTAAAATTATTTAATGGTACATTTCCTGTATTTTTTATTTTAAATTCATATCGAATTTCTTGGTTTACTGTTGCTTGAGTAGTACCATCTTTTTCAATATCAACATCAGGATCTTCAGGTGTATTTGTAATATTTAGTTCTATAATATCTCCATCCTTAACAATTTCTACCATATATTCGTTTTCATCTAAAAGATACCATTCGCCTGATTTCAATTCTTTTACATATTTAACACCTTTTTCTAATAAACTACTAGTTGCTGTTCCATCTTCTCCAGTTACGATTGTTTCAATATATTTTTTATTTTCATCATAAATTCCAAAAGATACATTAGGAATTGGTGTTCCCTTTTTGTCTTTTGTAATTTTATTATCCTCTTTAGCTGTTTTTATAATTTTTATCTTACCTCTTATCTTTTTATTCTCTAATACCTTTTCTATAATTTTATTTTCTTCTAATTTAACTTCTTTAATTGAATCATCTAATACATAATTATCATTTGTTTTTATTTCTTTAACATATAAATATGGATAATCTCTAACTGCATATCTTGATGTTATTGCTTCTCCATTTTCATCAGTTTTTATTTTTTCTAAAACATTTCCTTCTTTATCTAATATTTCGAATTCAATATCTTTTAATTTTATTTCATGATTCTCCTGATCTACCTTAATAATTTTTATTTGTGATTTTTTTAATTCATTTTCTATTGTAGTATCAGTAGTTTCATTCCATTCTACCTTTATTTCTACTTGATCTGTTAAATTATACCATTTATTTGTTTCTTGTTCAATTAAAGCCCATTGACCTGTACGCAATCCTTCTATATAAATTTCACCATTTGCATCTGTAGTATAATATCCTGTTATTTTTTCAAATTCATATGAGTATAATGCAAACTTCACTCCACCTAGTACAATTTTATTATTATCTGCATCTACTTTATATACTTTTAAATTTCCTCTTTTATGTTCGTTTGTAATGTCTTTTGTTATAGTTTCATTATATTCTACAGTAATATCAAATGTCTCCTCATTTAAAATATAATCTTTATTTGTTGTTGTTTCTTTTATTGTATAATTTCCTGGAAGTAAGTGTGAAAATGTTACAATTCCATCTGGTCCAGTTGTGGCACTTGATACTATTGTTCCATCTTCTCTTTTTAATTCAAAAGTTACCCCTTCAATAGGTTTTGATGTTTCTGCATCTATTTTATTTACTCTTATTGTTCCTGTATTCATAACATAATTAACTGTTAATTGACCATTATTATTATCTCCATATGAGTCAAAAGTCATTGCATATGGTTGAAGTGAAGAATTTTTACTTCCATAAAACACAGGATAATTTTTACATTTGGCCTGAACAGAAATTATTCCTGTTATATTTTCTATTTTATTAGCCTCTTTTTTGGGTATCATTATTTTAAATTCTTCATTTGCTGAAAATGTTGATTTTATGTTTCCATTTGTATCTGATATGTAACTTCCCGTAGGTAATTTATCTATTCCAGTTATAGTATATGTTTTCATATCAATATCACTACTTATTCGATAAGTTTGTGAATAGTAATCTTTGTTTTTTTCATCTTGTCCAAATTCATTACTTTTTACTAAAGTTAATGATGCTGTTCTTTGAGCTTGCGTATGGTTTATTGCCATATTAATAATATTATTTATAGCATTAATTATATTTTGTCCTCTTGTACCTATTCCTCTATAACGTGTATTTATATCAGTTCCATATAATAAAGCATAAATTGCATGTTTTGTTGCTGCATATGCATCATAATTGTTTTCTACTCCCATTTGAGATGGAGTTTTGTATGGATATCCATTAATAACTGCTGTATAAATTATTGGATTGTCTAATAATTTTTCAACCTGTACTTCATAACCTGCTGGTGTATCTCCTAAAACTGGATTCCCAACACCAGATTTTGTTTTATCTAGGCAATATGCTGGATACCTTTGTCCATTTGGTGCTAAATATTCAACATAGCTTGTAATTACATTTCCCCAATTACCTCCTCCGATTATCTACTTGTAAATAATCTCCACAGTCTGTTACATATTCAATGAAAGCATTTTGTACTTCAAATGCTACAAAAATATTTGAAAATTGCATTAATAAAATTGTTAATAATATTAAAACACTTACTATCTTTTTTAATTTTTTCATTAATTAATTCCTCCTTTAAAATCATATTTCATTCTTTTATTTATGCTAGACTTCTGTCGCTTGCACACATAATCTTTGATTTCTTTTGTTTGTTATACATGTAAGCATCGTTATTTTATTTTCTTGTGTATTTTCCAATAAACTCCAATCTGTATCAAATATCACTTTTTTATTGTCTATTTGATATTTTCTTGTATAAAATTTAGTTTTATATGTAAGTATATCACCTTTTTCTAATTCATTAATTCTTGCAAAATAACTATATTTATTACCTCTATTATGTCCGTGCAAGTCCAATATTCCCATCATATGTAGATGTATTTTCAATATGTCCTACATATTCTTTCAAAACTTTACTATTACTTCCTTCTTTAACAGTAGCTTTTAGACCTATTTTTTCAATATACAATATTCCTAATACATCTTCATTTAAAATATCTTCTTGCTTATCATAAGTTATATCTTTATATTTTTTATCAGTTGTAACTTCATCTAAGTCTACAAGTTCTATATCATAATTACAAAAATAATAAATTAGTCCTCCTGCAATTAATAATAAGATACATATACTTACTATTAAAAGCTTTTTCATTATCTCCTCCTTTTAATTAGTACTTCGCTTTCATTGGTAAGTTTTTGTTTTTGTACCTCCTTTTTTTGTTTTTTGTTTTTTGGATTTTTAGAATTTTTAGACTAAAAATTCTTTTTCGATTGAAATTAAACAAAGATTTTAATATAAATATAGGATACTACCATTTTATGGAAATGTCAACAATTTTTCATCGCAATTTTCGACATTATTCGAACTTTATTCTTTCTTATAAAATAAGCAATTAAGATAAATTTCTTAATTGCTTATTTTGTAAAGAAATAACTATTTATTTTCTACACTTCTATTAGCTATTTCTATAGCTTTTGTTACTATATTACCACATTGTTTAGATGGTACGTTTGCCCAACTTCCTCCATCTTTTTTTACTTGGTCATATACTCCTAATTCTTTAGCTATTTCTTCTCTTAAATTTTCAGATATTAATTTACTATTTCTAGACATAACATCCTCCTAAAATTAAATCTATAAAAGATTTTTTATATAAAACTTTAATGTAAGTTTTATAATTATATTATTTACATTTTTTTTAATTTTATTTTAACAATTTTTATATTTTTTTAATAAAATGTGATATAATAAAATAGATATTGTTATACGAGGAGAATTGAAATGAGCAATGTAAATCAACTTCTTGATAAAAAAGAAAATAAAGATGAAAATTTTTCTAATCAAAATGAAAATAAAAGTTTAATTAATATATCATCATCTACAAATAATAATAAAAAACCAAAAAGCGTATTATCAATTTTAACCATGATTATTGGTATTATAATTAGTATTTTACTAGTTATATTTTGTATTTTTACTGTTTATAATATGTTTAATACAAATATTATTTCTGGAGTATCAATAAAAGGATATGATGTTTCCAATTTAAGTCCTTCTGATGCTAAATATCAATTAGATAATTTCCTTTCACAGTATATTCCTGAAGAAATAAAAGTAAAGCATGGTGATTTTGAATCAACTATTTCTCTTTCTCAAATGGATGTATCATTTAACACAAAATCTGCTACTGATTCTGCTTTTAAAATAGGAAGGAAAGGAAATATTTTTCAAAATAATTTAAGTGTATTATCTACAATGTTTGGAAATATTAATATTGAGCCTGATGTTACTTTAGATAAAACATCTTTATCTAAAAACCTACAAGATATGTCAGCACAACTACCAGATGCAGTTGTTCAAAGTAGTTATTACATAGAAAATTCAGAATTAATTGTTACATCTGGTAAAGATGGAAATGTAGTAGATGTAGATAATACAATAAAAGCAATTAAACAATCAATATCAGACTTTTCTTGTATTAATAAACCAGTAGAAATTATAGTAAAACCTCAAGAACCTGATTCAATAGATATAGAAAAAATTTACAATGAAATAAAAAAAGATCCAGTTGATGCTTATTATACAACAGATCCATTTTCTGTTTATCCTTCTGAAAATGGAGTAGATTTTAATATTTCTTTAGATGATGCTAAAAATATGATAAATTCTGAAAAAAAAGAGGAATATTCTATACCTTTAAAAATTATTACACCAAATGTTACAACAAATATGATTGGTACAGAGGCATTTCCTGATTTGCTTTCTACTTATTCTACTAAATATTCTACTTATGATAGAAATAGATCTACAAACTTAGCTTTAGCAGCAAATAAAATTAATGGGACAGTCTTAATGCCTGGTGAAACATTTTCTTATAATAAAGTTGTAGGTGCAAGAACAATTGCTGCAGGATATAAGGAAGCCCCTATGTATTTAAATGGTCAAGTAGTTGATGGTGTTGGTGGAGGTATTTGCCAGATATCTTCTACATTATATAATGCTGTTGTATATGCAAATTTAGAAGTTGTGCAAAGAAGTAATCACATGTTTGTATCTTCTTATGTCCCTATTAGTAGAGATGCAACTGTTGCATATGGATCTTTAGATTTTCAATTTAAAAATAATAGGAATTATCCAATTAAATTAGTTTGCTCCGTTTCTCGTGGAGTTGCAAACTTTCAAATATTTGGTATGAAACAAGAAGATGATTATGAAGTAGAAATTTCTTCATATCAAACTGGTTCAAGCTCAACTGCTATTTACTCACAAGCTTATAAAATTTTAAAGAAAAATGGTAGGGTTGTTGATAAAATATTACTTTCTAAAGATACTTATAAGAGACACTAAAAAATTAAGGCTGTTAGAAAACAGCCTTTTTTTGTGTGATTTTATTTATCACAATTAATAATGTCAAAATAATCCAAGATGTCATCATCAAGGGTTGGCAAAAAAATATACTCTTTATTTCCTAATGAAACATATACTATATCTTCATCTTTATCTTTTTGTATCCTAATTACTTCATTTTTTATTGCCTCATGAAATAGCTCTTGTATAAAATTATCATTTTTTACAAATATATTAGAAAATTCTTTTTTCCCGATATATTCTAGAATTTTAATTTTAATTTTATTTTTCTTTTGATTTTCTTCATATTTCAAATTCTTTTCTAGCTGTTTCTTTGCTTCATGTCCTCTAGTATCTGCTAAAAAAGATGAGACCATAACTATTGTAGCTATTACAAGATAAAATAAAAAAGTTAGTACAAAAATTTCACTATTACCCATTGCACATATAATAGCAATAAATATTCCAAGAATAGTACTTATCAATACTGCTTTTATATGTGCTCCTATTCCAACTTTTTTTTGCCATTCTAGTTCTTCCATTGTAAAACCAGATTTATCCCGATTAAATAATCCTTTCATTTTTTTCAACATTTTTCTTTCCTCCTTGCATTTGCATTTTTTTAGAAAGTATTAATTAATGTTTACAAAAATTATTATATCATCGTTTTTTTACATTGTCAAAGTTCCATTTGGAGTATTTGTAATCATCAAAACATCTTCTTCTCTTCCATTTTCAGCATTTATATAAACTAAAAATTCTCTATCCTCAACTTTTCCTTTAAATTCATAACATAATATTTCTGTTTTCCATTCGGTTGGAATAAATGCTAATCCTTCACTTCCTATCTCCAGATCTGGATTTATTGTTTGTCTTGCTTTTTCTATACTTATTCCTATTTTTGATAAATCTCTTGATTCAATATGATTATTTAAATATCCACTTGTTTCTATCCCTAATATTTCGCCATCATCTAATGCAACTTTTACTTTTATTAAATCTGGATACATTATTACATTATCTTGTGAATAAGCATAATTTATGGTCACTATTCCTTCTTGTTTTAAATAATATGTTTCTTTCATATTATCAAAACCTTTTTGCTTTAAATATTCTTTTCCTCTATTATTTGCTTCTTCTTGTGAAATAATTTCACTATTTACTTGTCTATTTGAATTCATATAAACAATATGTCCACCCTTTTTGGAAATAGAAACATTTATATTGTCATCATTTTCATCTTTTATAGAAAAATCATATACTGGAATTGTTGCATTTTCTGAAAACCCTAAATTATTAATTTCTTTTATATTATTTTTACCTATTAACTCTTCTGCTATTTGTTTTGCTGTTTCTTCTTCGATATCTTCGCCTGTAAGGCCTTTTTTCTCATTTGATGTTAAATGTTCTGAAAAAGCACCATCATAAATTAAACCTGAATATTCATGAAAATTCTCTTCTAAACTACTAAAACTCTCTTTGGAAATATTATCAACTTGTTGTGCAAAAGCAACTGTTCCTTTATCAGTTAATTCATCCCATTTAAATCTTCCACTATTCAAATCATCTGATAATTGATTTAATGTATTTGATAATTCTACACTATAAGAATGTAAATCTTTTAAATTATTTAGTTCATTTTGTGTTAAATCTTCATTATAAATATTTTTTCTTGATAATGAGTAACTATAATCACTTACTTGATTTAAAAATTTTTCAGTATTTTGTAACTCTTGACTTTCAATTGGTAACATAGATAAATATGTTTGTGCAAGATTAGCTTCTCTCCATAAACTAGTTAGTGTTTCTGCTCCATGTTCTGAAGTTGATGAAATTAAAGATTTTGCAAGATATGTTTCTACATTTTGAACATAATCTACTAATTCATAAAATGCCATATTATAGCTATTTTCTGATGCTTGTTTATATTCTCTTTGTTTTGAATATAAAATAATTCCAAGTGCTATGACAAGCACAAATAATACACAAATAATACTTAACATATGTCCTTTCTTTAATCTGTTTTTCCAATCTTGTAATTTGTTCATGATAACCTCCTCTTATTTACAAAAACGATGTTTTCCTATTGTTTTTACTAATGGCCTTGACCATATCCATTTATTTGTTGCAGTAGCTGGATTAAAGTAATAAATACATCCTCCTGTTGGATCCCATCCATTTATTGCATCTTGTGCAGCCTTATAAACTGTTGCTCCTTCTTCTATAGGTTTATTTATTTGCCCATCTGCAACAGCAGTAAATGCTCCTGATTGATAAATAACACCAGATATTGTATTTGGAAATTGTGAACTTTTTACTCTATTTAAAATAACTGCTCCAACTGCAACCTGTCCCTCATATGGTTCACCTCTTGCTTCTCCGTTTATTGCTCTTGCCATTAATTGTACATCTGATGTGTTTGAACTCGCTGCTAAACTTGTCTGTTTTCTTCCAAGATCTGCTTTTATAAATATAAAAAGTAATATACATATAAATAAAATTATTAAGATACTTATTTTTTTCTTGTTTTTCAAAAAATCACCCTTTTCATAATTACATTATTTTCATTAGTTTGTATTTTTTATTTAAAAAATATTCTATTTTTTGAAATTTTATCTTTTTTATGCTAAAATTATAAAAAATAAATTATTATTTGTGTTTTGCACAATAATTAACTTTTTAAATCATGAAGGGAATGAAGATATGAAAAATATTTTAATTTTCTATGCCTCTTATGGAGGAGGTCATTTAAATGCTGCAAAATCTATAAATGACTATATTTTAAACAATTATAATGATATGCATGTAGAATTAATAGATTGTATGAAATATGTAAATAAAACTGTAGAAAAAGTTACTACTGTAGCTTATAGAGAAGCTGCTAAAAAGGCTCCTTGGGTTTGGGGCAAAATTTACAATGATTCACAAAAAGGTCCTTTGGCTCATCTTTCTACAAGAGCTAATAAAATTATGGCAATTAAATTACTTAAATTGCTTCGTGAAAAAAATCCTGATTTAATTATTTCTACTCATCCTTTTGGTAGTCAAATGTGTAGTTATTTAAAAAGAAAAGGAAAAATACATGCTAAAATTGCAACTGTAATGACAGATTTCGCTCCACATGACCAATGGTTAGTTGGTAGTGATTTTACTGATTTTTATTTTGTTGCAAATGATAAGATGAGAGATGATTTAATTCGAAAACAAATATCTAGAAGTAAGGTTTATGTGACTGGTATTCCTCTCTCTAATAGATTTTTACAAAAGTATAATAGGAAACAAGTGCTTGATAGTTTTGAATTAGAAGATGGAAAGAAAAATATTCTATTCTTTGGCGGTGGAGAGTTCGGATTAGGAAAGTCCAAAACTTTTGAAATTTTTGATAGTCTTATAAATGTTAATAAAGATATTCAAATTATTGCTATAGCTGGAAAAAATGAAAAGATGAAAACTAAATTTGAAGATATTGTAGAGAAAAATAACGCTCAAAATAGAGTTAAGGTTTTAAGTTTTACAGATCAAATTCCTGAACTTATGAGTATTTCTGATTTGGTTGTAACAAAACCAGGTGGCATGACAACTACTGAAAGTTTAGCATCAAAACTCCCAATGATTGTTATAAATCCTATTCCTGGACAAGAAGAAGAAAATGCAGAATTTTTAGAAAATAAAGGTGTATGCATATGGATAAAAAAAGATGATGATATCTCAAAAGTTTTAAATGATTTGTTTGCAAATCCTGATAAGTTAATTGAGATGAAAATAAATAGTACCTTACTTGGTAATCCAAATTCCACTAAAGATATTTGTGATATTTTATTAAGTTAAGAAGAGTACACTATTTTAAGTGTACTCTTCGATTATAAGGGCACCATTTAAAGCAAAAACAATTACTTTCTTTGTTTCTACTTCGGGAACGGCTATACGCCTTTGGTTGCCAACATTTACGACTCTATCAACTTTAAAATCTGTAATGTCATCCAACCTCCTTAAGATAATGTTCTCTCCATCAGACCCTACTGCTATTTCATTTGAATTTATTTTACAAATTTTCATCAGGTCTTCTGGTAAAACAATCCGTTTTTTTTCATCTACTACCCTTATTCTCCTTGTACTTTTCATATTCCCTCCCCTTTTGGTTTGGTTGACAAGTTACTCTTTAATTATAACACATTTCTTATCATTTTACAACTCTCTTCTTCCTTCTAATGCCTTTGTTAAAGTAATTTCATCTGTATATTCTAAGTCTCCACCAACAGGAATTCCATGTGCAATTCTAGTAACTTTAATTCCTAAAGGTTTTATTAATTTTGATAAATACATTGCAGTTGCTTCACCTTCAACTCTTGGATTAGTTGCCAATATAACCTCCTTAACTTGTCCATCCATCAATCTAGATAAAAGCTCCTTTATTTTAATATCATCTGGACCAATACCATTCATAGGAGAAATAGATCCATGTAAAACATGATAAACACCTTTAAATTCATGTGTTTTTTCCATAGCTATAATATCTCTTACATCTTCTACAACACATATAGTTGATGGGTCCCTTTTAGGATTTGCACATATTGTACAAGGATCAGTATCTGAAATATTATAGCATTTACTACAATACTTTAAATTCTTTTTAGCATTTATAATTGAATCTATAAACTCTTTTGTTTCTTCTTCTGAACTATTTAATACATAAAAAGCAAGCCTTGCGGCAGTTTTATGCCCAATGCTTGGTAATTTTTCAAAACTCTCTATTAATTTTTCTATAGATGGTGAATATAATGACATTTTTACTTCCTTCCTCATAAAAAGGGATTTAAAGAATGTCCCTAAATCCCCATTCCTGGTATATTAAATTTTCCTAATTGTGCTACTTGTTCTGAATCTACTTTTCTTAGTGCCTCGTTTGTACATGTTAGAATTAAGTCTTCTAACATTTCTATATCTTCTGGATCTACAACTTCTGGTTTTATTTTTATTTCTTTTATTATTTTTTCACCAGATACTTTAACAGTTACAGCTCCTCCTCCTGCTGATGCATCAAATTCTTTTACAGCAAGTTCTGCTTGAGATTTTTCCATATCTGCTTGCATTTTTTTTGCTTCTTTCATTAGATTATTGATATTCATACCTCCAAATCCTCCCATTCCGCCTGGGAAGCCTCCTCTTCTACTCATATTGATTCTCCTTTCTTTTATTAATCTATAATATTAAATGGTATATCAGATTTATTTGCAAAATCTTGTAGATTTTCTTCACTTGATATTGTTTGTTTTTGATTTTCTTGTGGATTTATATATTTTATATGCATTTCTTTTCCACATGCCATTGATACTAAATTAGATAGTTCTCTTATATTTTCTTGTTTTTCTAAAATTGTTTTTCCAAATGATGTTAGTCCATTTGGAAATTCAATTCCAACTGTCATATCATTTACCTGTGTTGCTTTTGTTCCTAGCAAATTTGTATATAATACTATTTTTCCATTTTGTTTTAATTCATTTATAATTTGTGGCCAATATTCTTCTGTTTTAGCTCCAAATTGCTTTTTATTATTTATAGTTGTAGTTTTGTTATTAGTCGCACTTACATTCTTTTCTTTACTTCCTATTGTATTTACATTATTTTCATATCGTATATTATTATATACTCCTGTTTTTTGATTATCTTGTATATTACTTGCTAAGTTGTTCTGTATTGGTTTATTTCCTGATTTTAAGTATTTTTCTATTTTTTCTACTCTTTCTTCTATATTATTACTTGAATCTATATGTTTATTACATAATTTAATAATACCTGCTTGAAATACTATTGTTTTTTGAGTAGTCCATTTTACATCTGCTTCTAGCAAAGACAATTTGTCAATTAAATCAACTAATCTATCTTTGGTTATTATTTGTGAAATTTCTTTTATTTGATTTAATTCTTCTTCATTATATAACTCTAATTTATTCGTTGCTTTATATATTAAAATATCTTTTATATATTTTATCATTTCCCAAATTAGATTATTAATATCTTTTCCTTCTGTTAAAACTTGATTTATACTTTCTAATGCATTTTCTACGTTATATTCTACTATTGATTTTACTATTTTATATATAAAAGTAAGTTTTGGTATTCCTACTAAATCTTTTACTTTTTCTTCATCTATTTTATTTCCTCCATCTTGTATACATCTTTCTAAGATTGATAAACTATCTCTCATTGCTCCTTCTGATAATGTTGCAATTACAGATAATGCTCCTTTTGTTGCTTCTATATTACTTTCCTTACAAACAATTTCTAATCTCTTTATAATATCTTCATTTGATATCCTCTTAAAATCGAATCTTTGGCATCTTGATAATATTGTTGCAGGTATTTTTTGAGGTTCTGTTGTTGCTAAAATAAATTTTACATGTTCTGGCGGTTCTTCTAAAGTTTTTAGTAAAGCATTAAATGCTCCTGTTGATAACATATGCACCTCATCTATAATATACACTCTGTATTTTGCTTTTGTTGGCAAAAAGTTTACTTCTTCACGTATTGCTCTTATATCTTCTACACTATTATTAGATGCTGCATCCATTTCAACAATATCTGTTAATGACCCTGATATTGCTCCCTTGCAAATTTCACACTCATTGCATGGCTCTCCATCTTTTGGATTTAAACAGTTTATACTTCTTGCTAAAATCTTTGCAGCCGATGTTTTTCCTGTTCCTCTACCACCATTGAATAAATATGCGTGGCCTACTCTATCTGCCATTATTTGATTTTTTAATGTTCTTGTTATATGTTCTTGCCCAACCATTTCAGAAAAATTTAATGGTCTGAACTTTCGATAAAGAGCTGTGTACCCCATTATTTATCACATCCTATCAAAAAATGGCTACTTTTCTTAATCTCTCTATGGAAAGACTCCACATAAAGATATCTACTTATTGCTGCTTCCTTCCGGACCTGACAAGATTCATAGGTCTTTATTGGATTCTCTCCATACAAAAATTAAGAATAGCAACCATTTGTATTATATACTTAATTTTTGATTTTATCAAGTGATTTATATACTAATTATTTATTCTTTTAAATATTACATCTTTAAGTTCAGTTATTTCTTTCGAGGTAGCTCCTTGTTCAATAACATTATCAATTGGTAAATCTAAGTTTATTGTTGATTTATAACTATTTCCTTCTTTTATTTTTATTGTTAAATCAAAAGTTATCTTTGCTTTTAAATCTTCTTGTTTTATTCCAGCTTTTTTTAATAGTTCATAATGATTAATTTCTTCATCATTTGATGTATATTTTATTAAGTTGTCATTTGAACATCTAAATGCTATTAATCCACCTTGATTTGATATTCTTAATTGTTTAAAAATTGATTCCATTGATCCTTCATATGTAATACTATCTACTATATTTTCTTCCACATTTTTAAAAAGAGGATTTGTTTCATTTGCATCTGGTCTATATATTTTTATTTTATCTTTTCTTTCTGATTCAATATTTATATTATCAACTGTAATATTTTCTATTGCTTTTGTTTCTTTGTATTTATCATTTTTGTCTATATATAAATATATATCATTACTTTGATATACATCAAATGCCCATTTTGTATCAGGTGATTCTATATCTATTCCTTCTGATGAACTAACTACAGTTATTTTTGTAAGTTCAAATGGCATATTAGTTTCTCCTTCTACATTATATCTTAGTACAATAATTCCTAAAATAAATAAAAGGATAAAAACTATTATAATAATTATTGCTATATGAACATATTTTTTTCCAATTATATTTTTTAAACTATTAATCATTTTCTTTACCTTTACTTTTGTTTTTTTATCTTTCTTAATTTTTTAAAAAATTCTTTTAATATCAACTCACATTGTTCTTTTTCAATTCCTGTTTCTACTTCTATTTTATGATTAAATTCATAATCTTGTAACAAGTTAAGTACTGATCCACATGCTCCTGTTTTTTCATCCATTGTTCCTATATATATTTTCTTTATTCTAGATTGTATTAATGCTCCTGCACACATTGGACATGGTTCTAAAGTAACATACATTTCACAATCTAATAATCTCCATGCTTTTAATTTTTTACTTGCTTTTTGTATAGCTATTATTTCCGCATGTTTTGTAGTGTCTAATTTAGTTTCTTTTAAGTTATGTGCTCTAGCAATTATTTTTCCATCTTTTACAATAACACATCCAACTGGTATTTCTAATTTTTCCTCTGCTTTTTTTGCTTCTTTTATAGCTTCTTTCATAAATTTTTCTTTTTCTTGCATATTTACCTCTTTAACATTTACAAATGGTGTGCCTAGAGGGACTCGAACCCCCATCGGTCGCTTAGGAGGCGACTGCTCTATCCTGCTGAGCTATAAGCACATATTTAAACAAACCTTATATTGTTTATTTTTTCTTTATTTTACATTATAAGTTGTACTAAAATTTTATTTATTTGAACTGTTGCTTTTATATTTTATCACATTATTTTTTAAATTGCAAAATAAAAAGAAAATGAATTTCTTAACATTTTCCTTTTTATAAAAATGGATTTTAAATTGTTTTTATTTTTATCCAATAACTTAAATCTTTATAATATATTTTTGCAGTTTTAATACATTTTGTATGTATCAAAGAAAAAATTGAGGTAAGCCCTGCGAAAAGCAACCTCAATTCAAATGGCCATGAGTAAGGATTTTATCTTGTTTTTTATATTTATAATATATATATTATATTTTGTAATAGAATTGTAACATCACTATTAATTTTTCTATCTGTTAAGATTATATTATAAAATTGGTAAAAAATTAACATTTATGAACTTTTCCCTAAAACAATTTTTATTTCTCTATTAATCTTACCTCTTACAATTTTAAGTATAATTTCTTCATTTGGTTTTTTTGTATATATATACTGTCTTAAATCATTCATAGTATTTAGCTCTTTTCCATCTATACTTGTAATTATATCTCCTTGTTTTAACTCTGTATTATCCGCTGGTCCATTTTTAGTAATTTGTGCAACATAAATTCCTTTATCGAATTTCACATTTGAAATTCCATTTAAATATGGTATTACTTCTTTATCATAAGCATAAATTCCAATAGTTGCTTCTTCAAAATTATTTGTGTTTTTAAAACTTTCTATAATAGGTTTTACAATATTGATTGGAACTGCAAAACCAATTCCCTCTGCTGATGAAATTTTAACAGTATTTATCCCAATAACTTCTCCATTTGGATAAATTAATGGTCCACCACTATTTCCTGGATTAATTGTTGCATCTGTTTGTATCAAATCTGTCATATATGATGAATTTTCTTGTTCATCTATCCTTATAGTTCTATTCTTTGCACTAATAATACCAGATGTCACTGTTCGCCTAAATTCAAAACCTATAGGATTTCCAATAGCATATACACTTTCACCAACTCTAATTGTGCTTGAATCTGCAAAACTTACATATTCCAAATTTTTTGCATCTATTTTTGTTATTGATAAATCCAAGTTTTGATCACTCCATACAACAGTACCATCATAGCTATTACCACTTTCCAAAGTAATATAGCATTTACTATATTTACTTCCTGTAACATGTTCATTACTTAAAATATAACCATTATCTGTTACAATAATTCCTGTTCCCAAGCCTAATTCACTTTCGGTGCTTTTAGATAAAATACTATTGCCTGTATTCTTTAGTTTAGAAATTCCCACTACTTTCCTAGTTGTCTGTTCAATTATATCTGCAACTTTTGTGCTGTTTTGCTCTGTTTCTTCCACAGTTTGTGTGTTTAATGTGGATAATATTCTTTCAGTTTCATAATTTGATGGACTTACTTCAATATTTTGATATGTAATATATAAATAAAATCCAAAAATCCATATTATTATAGCTATAATAAATGATATAATAACTTTTTTTAAATTACTCATTTTCTTTTTTCTTCTCAAGATTTTCCACCTCATCAATAGTGTTTCCAAAAGTCTGTTTTTTAAACCTCATTTTTATTATTTACACTACACATTGTTGTACTAATATTAAAATCTCATATTTTGCAATGAAAAAAACAAGATAATACTTGACATTTTAGAGAAAAAAACTATATAATTATAGCTAATAAACGACATAAAAGGTGATAAAATGAAAAAGGATGTATATAAATTAACTACTCCACAAAATTCTATTTATTTGTCAGAACAGTTTAATACTGCACCGATAAATAATATTGTAGGAACCATGTTTTTTAAAAAAACTATTGATTTGGATATTTTAAAAAAAGCTGTACATTTAACTGTACAAAATAATCAAGCTATGAGAACAATTATATTTAAAAAACAAGATACTCCAATGCAATATTTTAATGATTGTTCTTATTTTAAAATTAAAACTTTTGATTTTTCTGATAAAACTATGAAAGACTTTCGAAACTTTCAAAGTGAATTTTCACAGAAAGTTTTTAATATATATGGACATAATTTATTTCAATTTGTCCTTTGTATACTTCCTAATGATGAAGTCGCTTTAATTGGTAAGTTTCACCATTTAATTGCTGATGCTTGGTCTTTAGGATTAATAATTGATAATATTGCTATAAATTATACTAATCTTATTAATAAATCTGATATTCCAAATAATTTAGGACTTTATTCTGATTTTATAAATCGTGAAAAAGAATATCTTACTTCTGATACATATAAGAAAAATAAAGATTTTTGGGAAAAAGCTGTATCAGATGTAGAACCAATTAGTCTAAAGAATACTTTATCTAATTCCTATATAGCTAAGAGGTTAGATTTCGAGTTTTCTGAAAATGAAACACATTTAATTGATAATTTTTGTAAAAATAATCATATCTCTGCTTACGTTTTGTTTTTAGCCGTCCTTAATCTATATATATATAGGACTACTTCTTATGATTCTTTTTCTATACAAACTCCTATTTTGAATAGATTAGGAAAAGAAAAAAATACAATTGGTATGTTTATTAATATGATTTCAATCCCTTTAAAAAACTCTCCAAATTTAAAGGTTTCAGATTTATTACAACAATTATCAAAAGATAGTGTCTCATTTTTCAAAAATTCTAAATATCCCTATATGCATTTATTGAAAAATTTAAGGAAAAATAACATAGCACAAAATTATCATGTAGTTTATTCTTTTCAAAATATGAGGCCTAAAAATCAAATTCCTAATTTAGTAAATTATATAGCTGAATGGAATTTTATTGGTTATATACAAGATGATTTTGTTGTTAATATTACTGATATCAATAATACTGGTCATTATCATATTTTATATGATTATAGAGTAGACCTATTTTCTAAAGAAGAGATTACTTGGATACATAAAAGAATACGTACGATTCTTTTTGATATACTAAAAAATATTGATAAAACTATTTCTGAAATTGAAATTTTACCAAAAGAAGAGAAAAAATTATTATTAAAAAATTTTAATAATACTAAATTTTCTTATGATGATAGTAAAACTTTAATTGATTTATTTGAAGAAACCGTTAATAATTTTCCTGAGAAAACTGCTTTAATTTACCAAGATATTTCTTATACTTATCGTGAATTAAATTATATGGCAAATGTAGTAGCACTTGAGCTTAGCAATCACCATATAACTAATAGTAAAGTAGCTATTCTTTGTAAAAAATCTGCTTGGATGGTTGCTAGCCTTTTAGGAATTATGAAAAGTGGAAATGCTTACATTCCAGTAGATAGTGAATATCCAGAAGAGAGAATTCGCTATATTTTGCAAGATAGCAAATGTAAAATGTTAATTTGCTCAGAATCTTATAAAGATTCTTATGATTTTAAACATAAAATTATTTTAGAAGATTTAGATTTCACATCTAATTTTAATTACACTAGCTTGGCAAAGCGAGATTCTTTGGCTTATATGATTTATACTTCTGGTACAACAGGAAATCCAAAAGGTGTTGAAATAAAACACAAAAATATCATTAATACTTTAATCTGGAGAAAAGATTATTATAATTTTGATGAAACAATTATTGTATTACAAATACCTTCTTTTTCTTTTGATAGTTCTGTAGAGGATATTTTTACACCACTAATTTCTGGTTCTACTCTTGTTATCCCTTCAGTTACAAGAATGGATGTTAATATTATTGCACAAGAACTTGTTAATCATAAAGTAAATCACTTTTTGGTTGTTCCAAGTTTATATAAAATTTTACTACAAGAAAAATTAGATAGCTTATCTACTTTAAAATTTGTTACAATTGCTGGTGAAAATTTTCCAATGCAACTAGTTAAAGAACATTTTACAAAATTGCCTCAAGTTCGTTTAGTAAATGAATATGGGCCTACAGAAAACAGCGTTTGTTCAACATTCTATGAATTGACCAAGGAAGATAATGTTATCTTAATTGGAAAACCAATTTATAATAATAAATGTTATTGCTTAAATGAAAATCTTGATTTACTTCCTATAGGTTGTAAAGGTGAATTATATGTCTCTGGTCCTGGCGTGTCAGATGGATATTTTGGAAGAGCAGATTTAAATCGCAAACGTTTTTTGAAAAATCCATTTGATTCTAAATTTCCTATGTACAAAACTGGAGATATTGCTATACGTCATTTCGATGGAAATTTAGAATTTGTTGGACGTGATGATGGCCAAGTTAAATTACATGGTCTTCGTATTGAATTAAAAGAAATTGAGAAAAATATTTTAACTGAAGCACAAGTTTCTGATTGTATTGTTACTATAAAAGAAAATAGTAGCAAAAAACAAATTTTAGTAGCTTATATAACAACTTATAAAAGTAATTTTGATGTATCTATTTTATACGAAAAATTAAAGAAAAAATTACCTTTTTATATGATACCATTAATTGTGAAACTTAAAGCATTTCCTTTAACTCCAAATGGAAAAATTGATAAAAAGAAATTACCATTACCAGAAGCTAAAAAAACTGTAAATTCACTTCCAAAAAATGCATTACAAAATGATATATTAACTATTTGTCAAGAAGTTCTAATGAATCCTAATTTAGGTATTTATGATGATTTCTTTACTGTTGGAAATGCTGATTCACTTAGTATTTTAACAATTAACTCTAAATTATTTTCAAAAGGAATTACAGTTAAAACACAAGATTTCTATGAATTTCCTTGTGTAGAAGCTTTATTTAATTATATTACTGAACATAAAAATATAACACAGGAAAAGCACAATTATATGGTAAAACCAAAATTGACTTACTTTCCCAAAAATTTGGACAAAAAGAATTTATTCTTTCCTTACAAAAATGTTTTATTAACTGGAGTAACGGGATTTTTAGGTGTTCATATTTTGGATTATTTATTAAAAAATACTGATTGTATGATTTATTGTATTATACGCGAAAAATATAATCAAGCACCTCAAAAGCGATTAGAAAATATTCTTGGTTTTTATTTTGATAATCATTATTACGAAACCTATCAAAATCGAATTATCGTTTTAAATGGTGAACTTTCTAAAGAATTCTTTAATTTATCACAAGAAGATTATTCAAATTTACAAAAAAATACTGACTGTATTATTAATACTGCTGCTAATACTAGACATTATGGAAGTTATTCTAGTTTTGAAAGAGAAAATATAAATACTGTTAAAAATTTAATTTTATTTGCTAAACCTACTGGAATTATATTAAACCATATGTCTACTACAAATGTTAGTGGAAATTATTTAGTGGAAAACGATATATCTTATCAATTTACCGAAGAAGATTTTTACATTGGTCAAAATTATGAAGATAATGTGTATATTCACAGTAAATTTGAAGCAGAAAAGTTAATTTTAGAAGAAGAATATAAAGGATTAAAAGCTAATATTTTCCGTTTAGGAAATTTAATGGCAAGATTTAAAGATGGTATGTTTCAAAAAAATAAGATGGATAATTCTTATTACACAAGACTAATCGCACTAGCTAAAATTGGTTCCTTACCAAAATACTTAGAAACGCAACAATTAGAATTTTCGCCAATTGATGAAGTAGCTGAAGCCATTATTAAATTATTAACTATACCAAATTTGGAAAACCATATATTTCATATCTTTTCTAATGAACTAATTTCTATTGATAAATTACTTTCTGTATTTAAAGAATATGGCTATCCTTGTAAATTTACAAATTATAATACTTTTATTCGTAATTTACATTTACAAAAGAACGAAAAAATATTAAAATATATTATATCAGATTTAAATCAAGATAAAAAATTTGATTATCACTCTGATATTGTTATCGACCAAACTATAACTAATCAATTTTTAGATTTGGTTGGTTTTAAGTGGTCAAAAATTGATGAAACATATTTAAAAACATTTTTTGATAAAACGAATTTTACAAAAGATATTACAGCTTAATTTTTTACAAAAGAAGGGAGAATATTTATGCGGAGCACCTAATAAAGTAAAAGTAAAATCAAAGATTATATTTACTTATGCTATTGGTATTGCCATTGCATGTCTTTTGTTTTATTTAGTAATTCCTACTTTATTAAATTATGGACCAGATACTATTAATACAAAGTTTGATAAAGAAGTTTCTGGAGGACTTTATTATTATCAACAAATTTTAGTTGCTACTTGTTCCTTAATTTTGGTAGTATCATTATTTTTGTTTTTCTTTTTGAAGGATATTGATTCTTATCCTCTTTATATGGAAAACAAAACAAAATATAAGAAAAATATTGAATATATTAAAAGACTTTGCTTGAACTTACCAAATAGATTACTTGTCGTATTTATTACTATTCCATTGCTATTATCAGTTGGTGTTCTATTTATGCAAACTACTTATTTGACTTCTTCCGACTTTAAGTTAATGCTAGTAATATTTATATTATCGACTATGACCATCTCTATTACTAATA